>NZ_WXEX01000014.1 GCF_009877435.1 Heliomicrobium gestii
TCATTTACTTGAGAGATATATGTTTCTTTAGCCAATGTCTAAAAAATTCCATTTGTTCTTTAGTGTGAAAATAGTGTTCTCCCTGCTCCATTACTTGCAAATCACAGTTGAAGTGTTTTGCAAATGCTGATACCACATCAAACTCACATAAGTTATCTTCTGAGCCATAGAGAATTGACGTTGGATTATTCCATGCAACAATGGGGTGTTCTTTCACATAGCAGTAGTAATCCCAATAAAGTGATTGTCCAATAGGTGTCGAAACTACTTTTTTCCATCTTTAATCTATTCTCGCTTATATCAAACCACGTCATCATATTGTTTATGATGCGTTCCATATTTACCACGGGAGAGAGAAACAACGACTGTTTTAAAGGCTCATGCGAGGAACCGAATATAGTATCGCACTTATTTGATTTCCTCAGCCAACTCCAAAATAATCCCCTCTGGACCACGAAGTAAACATACCTTATAGCTCTCTTTATATTGCTGTATCTCACTAAAGATTTCCGTTCCCTTCTTTTTCAACTTGGCAACAATAGCTTCAATGTCTTTAACAGCAAATGCAATATGGCGGATACCCAGCGTATTTGCAGAGGGCTTTAGAATACCTTGATCATCCGACGGATTATAAAATTTAAATAACTCTATATTAGCCTGACCGTCTGGCGTCCGGAAAACTACGCATTTTGCTTTAACGTTATTAAGTCCAACAACCCTATCCACCCATTCCCCTTCCACTTCTCTTTCCCCTACCAATTCAAGTCCAAAATCTAAAAAAAACGTTTTAGCCACAGAAAGATCATTTATAACTACACCCACATGATCTATTCGATGAATCTTCATATCCCACATCTCCTGTGTTCCTGTTTTTTTTTGTGTTCGTTAACCAACTCAAATCAAGTTCGCCTACGATAACCTAACAGAAATCACACTCAGTTATGTCCTACAAAGCGGAAAGCCCTTAACGATCTGCTCGTTTGAATTCGTCATCCTGCTGTTCAAACCATAATACAGCCAACATTACCACTCTCATTACAATCATAACCACCCACATAATCAAGAAAGTGTGATAATATTTCCACGTATATAGTTGAAAGATTTCAAACGAAGAAAGCAAAGGTAAAAATAGGAAGCACAACATAGTTTCAGTAATAGTCGTCCATAATATGAAGGATTTCCATGTTGAACAGTATTGGTAAACGAGCATAGATATCAATGGAAACACCGTCAAATCATTAAGAAATAATGAGTGACCGAGCGGTAGCAGCTTAACACTATACACGAATCCCCCAATCGATGCCCCAACATCATCCATGATAATCCTTGATACTGCTATAAAAGAACCGAATAACAGTATGTTGGATAGCCTATGTTTATCCACATATTTCCACCATATCATGTAGCTAACCGCAATAACGATAACGATAAACCACCAACGAGTTGAAAAAAGATCAGCTCGCCATTGTGGGTATATAATTCCCCATAGCTGGAGTCGGAGATCACGAATTAAATCCGCAGTGTTCATTTTTATTCCTCACCTAATACCTAGAGTTGAAAAGCGTACCGAACTTGGTATAGGATGCCACTAGAGCAATAAATTATGACACCTTAGGGATATTTTTTTGCCATGAAAAGGCCTACTCATGCCTAGTTTGTTATAATGGTGACGAGAAGATTTCCGAAAGGCAGGTGCCTAATGCTCGACATGTTAGAGTTAACCATAGGTTCCATCTTTATAGTTTTTTTACTTCTGTTCGTTAAAGTAGGCATTTTCATTTTACTGATCATAGGAGCTTATCTTGCCTATAAAAGGTTTACCTCACCGGCCGAAGTCGCAAAAAGGCGGTATGCAAAAGGGGAAATCACCTTTCAGGAGTTGCAGGACATCCTAAAGAACTTGGAAGTAATGAGGTAGCCTCATCTGCTATCTTGCTTTTATCCCGCATCTCGCGCTCCTTTCCCACCGTGTGAACATTTCTCTCAACCGTAAGTTTTGATAGAACAGCATCAAGATTCACCAGACCTGTTGACCATTAAACAAGGAGGCTTTTTTGTGTTACAAGTTATCAAGCAGCTCAAGTCGATGATAGCTGAATTAAAAAATAGCGAAGACGCAAACAAAGATAATGAGAAAGGCAAAAAAATCCGAAAAACCATATCAATTTTGGAATCCACCATCGACGAGATCGACTATCACGTGTAAATTACGGGAGAAAAGGATCAAAAATGGATAGAAGCAAGAAACCGTCTGCTGGCCATTAGGGCCATTAGACGGTTTCTTGCTTCTGTTTGATCTAGCATCATTTACTCCTATGTAATTGTTGAATCACTTTCGCCTCGATCTGGCGAAGAGCCCATGGGGTTACTCCCTGTGTTTCTTCTAGTTCCTTTAGCGTCAACGGCTGTGGTCGACCGATCCCAAACCGTAGTTTGAGGATTTGCTTTTCAAAGACAGACAGATTGCTGGCGTCCATGGCTTGGATTACTTCTTCTATGGAAAACATAAATGCCTCCTTAACTGATTTGTCATCTCACGGAGATATTTTGCCTTAGAACAAGGCTGCGTTGTAACGCTTTCGTTTGTGACGGAATAATCTGCTTGGGGCGATCATCCGCCCTGTTTCCAGGATGGAGAGCCTCACCGGTTGCGCCTGAATGCTTCAACACACTGCCTCTTCTGAACAAGGAGGGATGAGCGTGAGCCACAATCAGCCGCCTCGTCGACCAAACTGGTATTACCCGCCCTTTGGGACCTATTATCCGCCCTACTATCCCGCCTACCCACCCTATCCTCCCATTCCACCTTATCCTCCCTATTACCCCCCATACCCGATATACCCGCGTCCCCCTATCTATTATCCTCCATTTCCTCCTTATCCTCCTCGTCCGCCCTACCCGGGTCCACGGCCTCCCTACGGTCCGGGGCCGCGAGGACCACGGTGAACAGCGTTCCAACGGCTTTAACCAGATTGCTGCCTCTTCAAGTGGTTGCCCCATTCCCAGCCTCGTCAATACGCGACGAGGCTTTTTCGGATACTATCGGTCACCTGATTCGGCATTTTTCATTTTTTCAATATCCGCTTCGAATTCCTTGGCCAGGGACTTCAGGGTGTCCATCTCTTCTTCTAAGAGTTTATACACTTCGACGGGAGGCTTAATGCCACTTGCTTTGACCTCGTCTAAAAAATCCTGAATCCGCTGGGCTGTTTTTTCACAAGCTGCTAGCGTACCGGTTAAAGCGACCAGTTGGTCGGCTTTCCGTTCTTTTCGTATCTCCTGTTGCCGTTCCGACAAAACGAACACACCTCAATCCGCACGTTATCTATGAATATCTTTCCCATTCCAATCAAATTTACTAAGTTCATCTACGTTAATCGTGGAATGTAAAAACCCAGACCGTTCGGCCTGGGTTACTGTAATCATATGAGTTCATCTACTTTTTCGGCGATTACAGGGCAACTTGCTCCTTCTCACCTGTGGCGGACTGAAAGGCCTCTAAAACAACTTCGGATAAGATAGCACGTGCTTCTTGGGAAATGGGATGAGCAATATCACGGTATTTCCCATCCGGTGTTTTTCGACTCGGCATGGCCACAAAGATCCCCTTCGGTGTTTCCACAACCTTTATGTCGTGAATGACAAATTCGTCGCCAATCGTAACCGAGACAATGGCTTTTACTGTGTTTTCCAAATTCACTTTCCGGATTTTGACTTCCGTGATGTTCATCCTCGCACCCCCTAAAGCTATTATATAATCATAATTTTACAACATTTTTTGATAGAGTCAACAGACTTATGATGAATTTTAATAATCTTTGTAAAGGTTTTGTTCGGCCAATCGGAAAGGGGCATTACAAATTTCCCACCACGTTATGTTCCTTACTGCTCAATCGACAGATCATCATCGGCAAGGGCGCCCTGATAGGAACGGAGGATCACCTCGGCGATGGTGGACTTCACCTGCGTTGAAATCGGTTGCGCGATGGCCGGCATGGAGACGACCAGCCCCGATTCCCCTTCAATGACCTTGATGTCATGAATGACAAACATATCATCAATCGTCATCGATGCGATGGCTTTCATATCACTGTCATCGAAAAGTTTCCGGATCTGTACATCTGTGATTCTCACCGGCACACACCTTCCCTTTATCTTTCTCACCGGTAGAGACCGGTGGGATGGCGCATTACACTTCTATGTATTCCATTTTCCGAAAGGCCTTGATGACCGTTTGGGTCACGTACTCCCAGGCCTCTTTGTTGGTTGGATGGGCCGTATACCGGATCCCCTCAGTGAAGGGTTTGCGCCGGGGCATTTCGACGGCCAGCCCTTCCGGCCCTTCAATCACCTTAATCCCATTGATGATCAGGGCGTCATCCAGTGTAATCGACGCGATCGCTTTGATTTTATCCAACTGCACTCGCGTGATTTGCACATCGGTTATTTGCATTCCGTAACCCTCGCACTGTTTCTCCCATAAAACACATTGTAATTACTATTGCATTCTATGTCAAGAAGACATTTCTATAATGACTTTCCAATGGTTAAACAAATACTATACAATCAAAAAAGTGAATAATACCGGATTGTTTACAGAGATTCGTTCGGTTACGGTTGAGCGGCAATCCCCGTATGACCGAAACCGCCTGTTCCCCGCTCCGTCTCATCCAGGTTGTCCGACTCTTCGAGTTCTACCTGATGGTACACCGGTTGAAACACCAGTTGCGCTACCCGATCCCTCTTGCGAATATCCACGTGTTTGTCACCGAGATTGATCAAAATAACCCCGATATCGCCCGTATAGTCAGCATCAACAGTGCCAGGGCTGTTCAGCAGTGTGATGCCGTGACGCAAGGCGAGACCGCTGCGCGGGCGAACTTGAGCCTCCATCCCTTCCCCCACTTGAATGGCGATTCCTGTGCGAACCAAGATGCGCTCGCCGGGAAAGATGCGAATGGAATCGAACTGCTCATAATAGGGATCGCCAGCGTTTTCCGGAAGAACAGCGTCCAAGACATGCAGATCAAACCCGCTGGATAACCGGGTCTGTCTTTGTGGAAGGATTGCCTCGCGATGAAGCCGTTTGACTTGTACTTTCATGGACGATGTCCTTTCTATCGTAACGATGTATAGTCGATGCCCTATTTGTCATTTCGACAGAGTCTATATTTCTTCCTTCTTGAGAGCCCTTTCTCCTCTTTCTCTTTCAGCTTGATGCATCCGATCTCTTCCATGTTTTTAAGCGTTTTGAAAGACGAGGACCAGGGGATAGGTAATATCGAAGAGCCATGAGGGGAGATGGCATTACCTGCTTTTCATGTATTCGATCACGCGCTAGAATGTGATTGATAGATCATTGAGCAGTTACCCACAAGTTGCCGAAGCCAGGCAAGCCATGGATACTGCCGTAACGAGGAGTGCTGTTGAATGAAGCCCACTGTGTTCATCTCCGGGAAGATCCCTGCCATCGCCTACGAGATGCTCTCCCGTCAATTCGATGTGACGATGCATGATGACCTCCGTCTTTTATCCAAAGGAGAAATTTTTGAAGGGCTAAAAGACAAGGACGCCTTGCTCTCTCTCCTATCGGACAGTATTGACGCCGATATCATCGCTGGTTCGCTCAATCTGAAGGTTATCGCCAACTATGGCGCTGGCTTCAACAATATCGATGTGACTGCCGCCACCGCTCGCGGCATCCCGGTCACCAACACACCCATCGTCTCCACTGACGCTACGGCAGAACTGACCTGAGGCCTGATCCTGTCGATCGCCCGCCGCATCGTGGAAGGCGACAAAAACACGCGGGCCGGCCGTTTTACCGGCTGGGCGCCCCTCTACCACCTGGGTACCGAAGTGACGGGCAAGACGCTCGGCATCGTCGGCATGGGCAACATCGGCAAGGCTGTCGCCAAACGGGCCAAGGGCTTTGACATGAAAGTCCTCTACTACAACAGGAACCGTCTCAGCCCCGAACTGGAGAAGGAATTTAACGCCGAATACGCGCCACTGGAATCGGTGATCACACAGGCAGATTTTCTCACCTTCCACATCAGTTACAACCCATCGCTGCGCCATATGATCGGCCCAAGAGAACTGCAGATGATGAAAAGGACGGCGTTTCTGATCAACGCCGCCCGGGGTCCCCTTGTCGATGAGGCCGCCCTGCTTGAGGCGTTGCGCAACAAGACCATCGCCGGCGCGGCCCTTGATGTCTATGAGTTTGAACCAAAGATCACGCCGGGACTGGAGGCTTTAGACAATGTGGTGCTTTGCCCCCACCTGGGAAACGCCACCGTAGAAACGCGCGACGCCATGGCCGAAATCGCTGCGAAAAACATCATCGCTGTCCTGACAGGCGGGAAAGCCTTGACTCCGGTGAACCCACAGGTGTACGCCTGATCACCCTTGCAATCCCCATATACGGAAGTGTGCGAACCCGGAGGGTAAACTCCGGGTTCGCCGTATCTTAAGCAAAACAATGGATTTCAGAATCGCCGCAAGGAGCCCGCGCCATGGGATCGTGACAACAGATATCCAGCGAGAATGAGGTTGAACAGGGCCATCAATCCGTAGTATCCGGGCATATTCCACCACCAGCCGAGCAGCAGCAGACAGATGCTGACCGCAAGCAGGCGGATGATCAGTCCTTTTCCTGAGGAAGCGCCTGCGTTGTTTTCACCGGGGTTATCATTTTCCGCAGCAAGGGATCGCAGTAACGGTGCTTGCTCCTCAAATTGGGCGGGCTGCCGAAAAAGCGGTCCGATCTGCTGGAGGAACGGCCAGACGAGAATGGCCGCCAGCATGGCCAGCAGATAAGCTTGGCCGGGCCCGCCGGGCCAAAGCGCCGACAGGAACAGATAGACAGGAAGAATGATCGCGAACAGCCGCAAGATAAATGATTGCATGAAAAAAATCCCCTCCTGCCGGTAGTTTTGCCAACAAGAGGGGATTTTACCCGATATTCACCTTATTTCCAAATCAGTTCGACGCGCCCCCGGTCCGGGATGGGTGTGGCGTAGTCGGCAGTAAAGCCATTGACACGCATGTCCAGCTTGGTCTTTCCCTCTGGCGGGGCGGGATCGAAATCGATCAGGGCCAATAATTCCGACAGGATCAGGTCGGCGGAACGCCCGGCTTTGACGACGATGTTATCGCCGTCATTCACCTGTTCCTCCCCTGTCGCCGGCTGGTTGTTGAGGGTAAAGGCGGGCGCCTGCCCGGGGAAAGACCACTCCCTATCATTGATGCTGACATGGAGGGGTTGGCCTTCCCACTGCTTCAGGTCGACGATCTCTTTTAACGTAAGTCCGGTTACACGGGAAGGGCGGATGTCGATGCGATCACCCGATGCAACAGGACTGTCCAGACGAACGACCTGACCGTTGATCCGCGCCTCCGGCAAGGAGACAGGAACGAGCTTTTCGACGCCGTTGAGGACATAGCGGATGGAATGGGATGCCCGTAACGCCTCCAGATCGCCGACTGCATCGAGCACCTGGGCCAATGTGTCCAGGGGAAAGTAGCGGATCTTCGCCCCGTCCTCCAGGGGGGTGTCCAGGGTCGCCTTTTTTCCGCTCACAGTGACCGGCGGGTCGATATGCACCCCTTGGCCGTTGATCACCAGATCGAGCGGCGTCAAGGCCGGCGCCAGTTGGCGAATCGTTCCGCCGCCATCAGCGCCCTTGCGGGCTTCTTCAAAACGGATCTGATCGCCGGCCCGGACGAAGTGGTCGATCTTCGCCGGTTCGCCGTTGACGGTGATGCGCGCCGGTTCGCCTAGGGTTCCCCGGAGGATTTTGACCTGACCGTTCACCTCCACCGTCATGGCCAGACCGGGCAAGCCATGGATATGGCGAAGACTGACACCGGCCGCCAGCAAGGCATCACCCACCGTGCCCAGTTGCATGTTGAACAGCCGCACCGGTTGCTCGTTGACGGTGACTTCGTAAAAGCCGAGGGTCTGGTGTTTGATCGAGGTCGCAGCGATTCCGACGGGGGTGACAAACTCCGGTCCTTTCATGTTCTCCAGGTTTCCCGTCAGATCGCGGAGGCTTTCCCGCCCCCGGACACCGACCCGATCCCGCGGCAGGCCAAGGGCGCGCGCCAACTGCGCCGGCAGCAGCGGCGTCAGGGAGCCGCCGCCGACGAGGATGACCGCTTGCGGCGCCTTGCCATTAAGGGTGATGATCTTGTCGGCGATCTGGCAGGCCAGGTGTTCCACCGTCGGTTCCAGCGAGGCCAACAATTCCCGGACATCCAGTTCCTGTTCGAAGCCGAGGACATCACAGGCGCAGACCTGCTTGCCCTCCAGTTCGGTCACTTCCCTACCGGGCGCGCTCTGCACGAGGGACTGCAGTTCCCGTTTGACCCGTTCCCCTTCACCGAACTCGAGCAGGTATTTCTGACAGATCTGCTCCGTGATCTCGTCACCAGCGACAGGGACCATGTCATAGGCAATCACGGTGCCCCCGGAGGTGATGGCGATATCCGAGGTTCCCGCGCCGATGTCAACGAGCGTCAGGTTCAGTTGGCGCATGTTCGGCGGGATGACCACGTTGATGGCGGCAATCGGCTCCAGGGTGAGGCTCTTCATCTCCAGCCCGGCGCGCTGGAGCACGGAAAACATGGAATCGACGACCACCCGGGGCAGGAAGGTGCCGATGACTTCGATCTCCGCCGCAAGTCCTCGCTGGCCCACCAGGTTGCCGATGGGCTGTCCTTCGAGGTAGTGGTTGACAACACTGTAGCCGACACAGTGGTAGTCGCGAACTGCGTCGCCACCGGCGCTCTTCAGTTCCTTTTGCGCCTGCTGAAGGGCCGCCAGTTCCATTCCCAGGACATCTTCCGGCGTGTATTCCTGCAGGGAGGGCGATTTGCGTCCCGCCCGCCCCCGCGACGTCTTCAGCGCCCGCCCGGCAGCGGCGACAGCCACCTCCCGCAACGGTTGCTCCAGCCGCGCTTCCAGGTGCTCTTTGATGCGACGAACCACCTGGGTCACCTGAACCACATCATGGATCTGACCGTCCAACATCGCCCGCTGGCGGTGTTCCTCCATGGCGGTATGTATGATGTCCAATCCTTCTTCTGCCGCTCGGGCGACGATCCCGACAACACTCCGGGTTCCGATGTCGAGGGCGAAGATATAATGATCCTGTTCCGGCATGTCCAGTCCTCCTGCATGCGAAAATGCCGCAGGACCTTTTTTCGACCCGGCGGCATGGTTTTCCTGCTCTTTTAAAAGAACCTGCCGCGCCTCCCCTTCCCTGACTGCGGCGTCAACCAGGGGCCGTCAAGCCGAGAGAAGTTCCAGAAACTCGTCCTTGCTGAGGCCGGCTTGTTGCAAGATGCCCATCAGGGTGCCTTTTTTCAGGTCTTTCTGGTTTCCCGGGACGGTGACGGCCAAAAGCTCCCCCGCTCCCGCTTTTACAAGCCGGAGGTGGCTGCCTTTTTGCCGAACCGGTGTGAAACCGTCCCGGGAAAGAACCTTGGCCACATCGAGGCCGGACACCGTAGGTAAGCGGCCGGACATCCCCAAAACAGCGTCACCTCCAGTTTCCTCTGGAGGCGCGACAGGATTCGTCTCTATTTTGTTCATTCGGACCTCTTTTTAGCGATTCCTCTTTTCCACAAACTTCCCTTTTCTCGGATTTGCGCATAAAAGAACGCGACGGTGATACCCTAATGAATGCAGCTTGCTAAAAGCATCCACGCTCCCACCATTATGCTGCAGGAGATGATGCATCATCCTTACCCGGTGGTTCCTGCTCTCCCTGCTGGCTGTGGCCATGGCCGTTCACCCGGCGTCGGCCTTTGCCGCTCCAGCGTCAGGAGGGCTTGAAGCCCTGTCCGACGACGAAGCGCCCTTGCGAACGTTGGCCCAAATGGCCATGAACGGATACCGCCTTTCGGCCCCCATGGAGGTCGATGCCTCCGCCTATGACGCCTGTATCCAGTGCTGCGGAAAGAGCGACGGCATCACGAAAACTGGTCACAAAGCGATCCCCTGGTACACGGTGGCTGTCGATCCTGATGTGATCCCCTTGGGAACAAAAATCTATGTGCCCGGCTTTGGCCGTGTCTTCGAGGCCCAGGATATTGGCGGCAAGATCCGTGGTCGACGGATGGACTTCTTCCTGCCCGACCACGAATCGGCCGTCAGTTTTGGCCGGCGACCCGTACGGGTTTTTCTCCTCGCCGGACCGGATCCCAAAGTCCCTGGAACATCCAACGGGACCATGGTCTGGGCGCCGACCCGCAATCAGCGCTAGTCGCCTTCTTGCGGAAATAGGCTGCCAGGGGGCGTGATCCAATGGAACCCCTGCTTATATTTCTCCTGCCAGAGACTGACGTAGCGGCGCGCATTGCCTTTGAACCGTTCCGCCTCTTCCGGCGTTAGGGTGCGCGCCACCTTCGCCGGGCTGCCCACGATCAGGCTGTAGGGGGGAAACTCCTTGCCCGGCGGGACGAGGGCATGAGCGCCAACGACAGAGTGTTCGCCGATGACAGCGCCGTCGAGAAGCACCGCCCCCATTCCGATCAGGCAATAGTCGCCGACACGGGCGCTATGAATGATGGCGCCATGACCGACGGTGACCCAATCGCCGATCTCCGTGGGATGGAAGGCGTCCGTGTGGAGGACCGTGTTGTCCTGGATGTTGGAATGTTCGCCAACGATGATCGGCTGTCCCACATCGCCACGGGCGACCACATGAAACCAGAGGCTGGCGCCTTTTTTGACGATCACGTCGCCGCCCACAATGGCGCTGGGCGCGATGAAGCTGTCTGGATCGATCCGGGGCGTCAGGGAGCCTAATCGAAAGATCGGCATCAGGGTCGACTCCTTTTCCAAAAAGATCTGCCAATGGATCATTCCCGCCTATTACCTATTTATACCGATTTTTAGACAAAACCCCATCGCTGCCGGTCCCCCGGGCCGCAAGCGATGGGGTTTTTCTCTTCCTACTTGGCAACTTTCGATTTGGCGCCCGCAAAGAGCACTGCGATGAGCACGAGGGGCCATCCCAAATAGAAAAGTCCTTTGTAATGCTGTTTCGCTTCTTTCCATTGGCGGTCCACCGTTTTGTCGGCCCGCATCCAGTACCAGAAGCCATATCCGAAGCCAAAATAAACGCCCACCAGGGCGATGGCCATCCATACTGTTTCCAGCATGCCTTTGTCCATGTTTTGCCCCCCTTGCTACAGTTTCTGGTAAAAGAAGGTCGCTGCCGTGCCGAAGCCCAGTTCGCGAGCCTGAAAGATCTGCTCTGTCGAACCGGTGAACAGGATGCCCCCCTTGCGCAAGGCTTGATAGAAGCGCTTGTAGAGCAGGCTCTTCGTCTCTTCCGTAAAATAGATGACCACATTGCGACAGAGGATCAGGTCAAAGCCGGATTCGAAGTTGTCTTTCAGCAGGTTCTGCTGCTGGAACCGGATATGGCGTTTCAGGTCATCTTTCACCCGATGAAAGCCGCTGCCCTGGGCCTCAAAGTACCTGGAGACCTGTTGTGGCGGAACATTGGCCAACGATTTGTCGGAGTAGATGCCGATCTGGGCTTTGCGGAGCACTTCCGTGTCCAGATCGCTGGCCAGCACCTTGTTGCGCATGTCACAACGCGATTCCAACAGCGTCATGGCCAGGCTGTAAGGCTCTTCGCCGGTGGAACAACCGGCAGACCACACCTTCAGGACAGGATTCTCCTTCTGCAACATGGGCAGGATCTTGTTGGTTAAGATCTCCCACTGGCCGGGGTTGCGTAAAAATTCCGACACGTTGATTGTCAGGTGGTCAATGAATTTGCGGTACTGCTCGGCGTCGCGGTCGATCAGGGTGAAATAACTGAGCAGATCATTGACGCCTTGTGACCGCGCCAATGTCCGGATTCGTCGTTCCATCTGTGGGCGCTTGTAATTAGACAGGTCCAATCCGCTTTTGCCATGTACCTTTTTGATAAAGACTTCGTATTCATCCCCAACAACGGTCACGGATTTGCCTCCTTATCAGAGTATCGTGCAAACCATCTTATTATTTCGTTAAGCGACTTGAAGATTCCTGCTTTGCCGGTGATAAAGGAGCAAGATCGTGAATCGCCCATCGCTGCAACCGGGTCAACTGCAGGAAGGCGTGAAAAAGGAACCGGGGGTTCTGTTTTAGATACCGTTTCCAGAGGCGGGATGGTTCCATCAAAAGGCGAAAACACCACTCCATCCCGATCTGCTGCACCCAGGGAGGCGCCTGACGAAGTGTTCCGGCGTGAAAGTCAAAAGCGGCGCCTACGCCCACCATGGCCATCGGCAGGTGGCCTTTGCGTCGCGCCATCCATCGTTCCTGTTTTGGACATCCCAAGCCGACAAAGAGGATGCGGGCGCCGGACGCAGCCAGTGGGCGTACATCGGATAGATCCTGATCCAATGCCGATGCAAAGGGCGGGGAACTGGCGTGAACGATCGGCAGCGAGGGAAACCGGCTTTTCATATTCACGATGAGCCGCTGAAGCGTCTCTTGAGAACCACCGTAAAAAGCAACCGGAATTCCCTCGCGCTCCGCCGCCTCACAAAGAACCAATGTCAGGTTCGGGCCATAGACCCGGCCTTGTCCCCTCAGCCCTTCCGCCTGCAACATCCAAACCAGTGGCATGCCGTCAGGGACGACCAGATCGGCGCTGTTCAGCATATCCCGATAGACCTTGTCGTCAAAGGCTTCCATGATCATGTGCACCGTTGCGGCGCACAGGTAGCGCGATTCTCCCTTTCGCGCCCAGTCGATGATGTTCTCGATGGCAGACCCATAATCTATCCCATCCACGCGGCTGCCCAGAATCGATCGCCAAGGGGTATCCATCATCCCTTCTTCCTCTTCAGCGCATCCCGGTAGATCGACATCAACGCCTGGTAGTTTTTTTCCGCTGTAAACCCTTGCTGGTACGCCTCATGGGCAGCCTTGCCCATCCGGCGAGCCAGTTCACGATCGTTCAGCAGGCGCTTCGCTTTATCCGCCAGATCCGCTGCGTTTCCCGGTTCAACCAAAAATCCCGTAACCCCATCAACGACAATGTCGGGCAGATTTCCCAAGCGGCTGGCGATGACCGGTTTCCCGCAGGCGTAGGCTTCCACAATCGTCCGTCCAAAGGTTTCGTGGCAGATGGAAGGGACGATGACGACGCGGCTTCTCTGCATCCGAGCCATCACCTGATCCGCTGGCAAGGCGCCGGTAAAGGTGACCGGAAGACCCTGCGCACGAATCTCCAGAGGGCTTCGCAACGGCCCGTCGCCGGTGATGGTCAAGGCGTGGCCGATGCCAGGCCAGGCATCCAGCAATACACCCACCCCTTTTTCTTCTGACAACCGACCCACATACAGGGCTTCTTCCCCTTCGGTCATATCCATTCCCACCCGTTGCCGGCCGTCAACAACGTTTGGCTTTACATGGAGTCGATCGGCGGGAAGGCCGCCGGCGATAAAGAGTTGTCGCGAGTGGTCGCCCGGGACGATAAAGGCGTCGACGGCCTCGCGCCAGAGGTCTCGGCAGCGGTTCACCTGCAACATGTGGGCGACCACCGCCGACGCAAAAACGGAGCGGCGGTAACAACCATGGACAATCCCTTGTACAGGCGTTCGACCGACACATCGCTCACAACGTCTGCCTTTGCGGAGCATGACGCCGTTCAGGCAGATCAGCCGGAAGTTATGAAGGTGCTGCACCGTCGCCGCGCCGGCTTGCCGGGCGCCGATGTGAATCGCTGGCGAAAAGAGGGGGAAAAAATTGTGGACATGGACGATCTCCGCTCGCCAATCTCGGACCGCCTGCCCTACTTCCCGGAGGGCTTCACGGTTCCATGCCGCCCGGTCCAAGAGCCGGAGCCGCTCCCACCAACCGTAGCTGTCGATCTGCCGGTTCGAGCGCTCGATCACCTTGACCTCGTGGCCGAAACGACGCAGCAGTTCCACTTCCGCCTGGGATGAACGATCTTCTCCCCCCGCGTCACGGTACCGGTTGTGTATGACGAGCACCCGCATTGGCCGACGCCCCCCGTAAACAGAGGATACGCTCAAATTGGCGGTGGAACCGTTCGTGGGAGAACGATTCCACAACACGCCGGTATCCCTTTTCCCCCATCTGCCGCCGCCTTTCCGGATCCTGCAGGAGGTCGATCACGGCTGTAGCGATCGCCGGGACGTCATCGGGATTGACACAGAGGCCGGTTTCGCCGTCGACAACGGCTTCCACGCTGCCATCGACATTGCCGGCGATCGCGGGCAATCGATGAGCGGCCGCCTCCAGATAGACGATGCCAAAGCCTTCCCCCTTCGACGGCATGACAAAGACATCACAGGCGCCATACATTTTCGCCAGTTCCTGATCGGTTACTGCGCCGAGAAGATGGACATGGTCCTCCACAGACAGTTTCCTTGCCAGATCGCGCAGGGCGCTCGCCAAGGGTCCCTTACCGACGATGTAATAGTGGGTGTCGGGAAAACGGCGCAGGATCGCCGGCAAGGCCAGGATGGTCTCCCGTTCCCCTTTGTAGCGATCGGCCAGACGGGTAACTGTCAGGAGTCGATATTGCACCGTTGATTCGTTCACCCGGAAGAGGCATGGGAATCGTTCTTCTAGATCGACCGCGTCATCGGAGGAAAAGTCGCGGAGTTCGAAGACGTTTTGCAACAGGTGAAAGCGCGACACCGGAATCGCGTAGGCCTCAGCCATCTTGCTTGTCGTATACAAGCTGACCGACACGATCCGATCGGCAAGCGACACCAGCCGGCGAAACAGCGGCGACGGTCGATCCCAGACCTCGGTGCCGTGGACGAACAGCAGAATCTCCGCGCCCGGGCAGAGCAGACAAATCAGCGGGTGAAGCCAGGCGAAGAACACATGCTGAACGAGCACGGCATCCGGTCGAAAGCGCAACAACTCGCCGATGAAGCGCAGGAGAAAGGGGATTTTGTTGCAATGAAAGCCCCTGTATGCCACATGCTCCCCCAGGTCTGCTGGGCAATCGTCATCCCACAGGGAGAGCACCCTCGCCTGCACACCGTCCATCTCGGTAAGGGAGCGGACAATCCGCTGATTGAAGCGCTCCATCCCGCCTGTCCGAGAATAGGCGCATAGGTTGATCATCAGCGCTTTCATGCCTGCCGTCCCTCCCCTTGGCTCGCCTCCGCCATCGGTCTGGCCCGCGCGAGCAGGTTCCGCGTCGGAATTGACGGCGCCCCTCGCCCGTCAGCCAGGTAGATCAGCCGATGAAGTCCACCCAGATACTTTTCTCGCAATCGGCCCAACCAGGTAGCGGCGCTCCAGGCTGGCGCCACCTCGATCGATGGGCGAGGGAAACCGGAAGCGATCAGGAGATCGCAGATGCTGTTTTCGGTAAAACCCAGCTCATGGGTCAAGTCATTGTAGCGGTAATAGAGCCCGGCGATCGAGGCCATGTTGACGGTCTGCAAAATCACGCTCCCCGACGGCCGCAACCGCTTCCGCACAACGGTCATGAACCGGGATAGTTCCTGCTTCGGCAAATGTTCCAGCAGGTCGATGAAGACGATCAGATCCCAGCCTTGTTCCGGCCCGGGAAAATCAGACAGTTGCAGCGCGTCGTGACGGCAGACGTAAGAAAGCCCTCGGCCATGGCAGACGCTGACGTTTTCTGTAGACAAGTCGAAGGCGTAGCGGTTGGTGTACCCCTTCGAATGCAGGAACTTTTGGAATGCGCCTTCCCCGCACCCGATCTCCAAAATGGCAGCCTCCTTGTCTCGGGGCAGCCAATCCTCGATCGTCCGGGAAAAGGTCGTAAAGACCACCGCTTCTGTCTCGGGCTCCAGCGCCTGTTCCCGCCGAAGGATGCTGTGGTACTGCTCAATCACCTGTTCTGCCGTCGTCGGCAGCGCCTCGTCTTTCAACGGTTTACCCCCCTGTTTATCCGACTTTCGCTTCACCCAAAGCGAACAGCAACGCCTTCCAGATCCCCTGCACATTGGCTTCGACAGAGTATTCATCCACGATTTGGCGCGAGCGCTCCCCCATCGCCGATCTGGTTTCCTCACTGGCAAACAAAGTGTCGATGCGCTCCGCAAGGGCTTGCGTATCGCCGACGGGATAAACGTACCCGTTCTCTCCCGCCCGGACCAGATCGGGTCCACAACCTACCTGGTCGCTGGCGATGATGGGAAGGCCCAGATTCATGGCTTCATTGACGACAAGCCCCCATGTCTCCCGGCTGGACGGTACGATCAGGCAATCGCCGGCCCCGTAAAAAGCGGGCAACTCGCTCTGGTTTTTAAATCCCACAAACTGGACGCCTCTGAGCCGCTCCTGTCGAACCCGTTCCTCCCATTCGGCTCGGAGCGGACCATCGCCGATGACCAGCAACCCATAGCGCTCCCGTTCTCGAAGCTTCGCAAAGGCTTGAATCACATCGATAAACCGTTTTAAGGGAATTAACTTTCCGCAGAAAAGCAGGACCCGTTGCGCCGGCAAAAAACCGAGTTGTCCACGAATCTGTTCCCGCAACGCGGTCTGGCGGGCCTGTGCGAAAAAGCGGTTGTCGACACAGTAGGGCGTCCAAAACATCTTTTCCCTGGCAACGCCATAGGCGGTGTAATAATGATACTGTTCCTTTCCCACACAACCGAAAGCAGCGACTTTCTGATAGAAGAAACGCCGGTGTTTATCAGCGAGCCAACGCAACAGCCCCCTTTTGGGCGGCGGCGTGTCCGCCCGGTAGAGCACGGGGATGCCTTTTTCAAGGGCTCCATGAAAGGCGTCGAGGTAAAAGGGATACTCCTTGCCCAGGAGCAGCAACGCATCAAATCGCCCGCTCGCCAAGGCATCCTTCACACCGGGACAGCGGTATTGAAACCGCCAGTTTAACCATGCCCAGGGTCGATTTTCCAGGAAGCGGTGGCAATAGCCGCTCAGCAGGTCCACATCCCACCGGACAGGGCGGTTGAAGTCCTTGTCGAACACTGCCTCGATAGCCCCGCCTTGGGAGGCGTAAAAAACCTCCACCTCCAACTGGGGGTGGTCATTCAGCGCCCTCCACAGCGGAACCAGGTACTGAATCGGATGGGAACTGACGATACACAGTCGAATCAATGGCATTCGTACCCCTTACTTCGTGATCGGCCCCTTTCGGGGGAGGGTGGCAGGCGAAGCCGCACCACGCCAAAAAAAAGGCATTGAAGAAGGTGGGTCCAGCAGTTACGCCAGCCAAAAACAGGCCGATCAACACGGCTGGCAACCAAAGTCGCCCTTGCCCCTGCGCCAGCGCCTGTTGCAAACACAAGAAATAGAAGACCAAAAAAGCGGCCAGACCGGGAACGCCGCCGGCAATCAGCAGATGCACGAGAAAATTGTGGCCGTCATCGGTCTGCGCGTTCTCAAGTTCTTCTTCCAAGTTGCCCGACAACTTGGCGCTCAGCACATACAAGCCCGATGAGGGGCCTTCGCCCAGGACAAGGTGTTCGGGCACCGCTTTAATAAACAGATCAGCCGCGTCCTTGCGGGCGCTCAAGGTGCCTAAGCTGAAGGCCTGCGCTGACAGACCGTCAGCAAAAGCTTCCGGCTCAAAGAAGTTGTCATAGGCCCACCCGCTCAACACGGTCAGGGCTGCGTAAAGGGGAATCACCAGCCAGGCCGCCTTACGCCGCAGGGGTTCTCCCGAACACCGCAGCGATACATAGACGAAGAGGGAAAGCAGCAAGGAGATCCAGGCCGTTCGGGTCAGCGCCAATGCCAGGGAGAAAACCAGAAAAACGCCGGTGATGAGGCGGCTCCCGGACGGCTTGGTCCAGTGGACGGCGAACCAGGAGATGATGGCCGCCACAAGAAAGTAACCGTAAGAAAAATGATCGGCAAAAAACGAGTAGGGCCGCATGATCTCATCAAAGGTGTAGGCTCTCCACACGTTAGACGCTTGAATGGAAAAGGCGCGAGAGTAGTCCGCCCACGCCAGGTCAATCGGGCTTGGCCCATAGAAAAATTGGTAAGCGCCGTAAGCGCCGGCAAAAAGGCCAAGTCCCGCCATCACCCGCAAAATCCGCCGCAGGGAAACGTCTTCAGTGACGCAACGGTAGGCGAAAAAAACCAACTGGGGCGGAAGAAAATAAAGAATCACCATGATCGCAAAAGACGGGCGGTTTAACTCATTCACAAGCACACCAAGAACGTAGGTCGACAGGTAAAACAGAAAGGCTTTGTCTATCCGGTCAAAAACCCCGGCGCCGATCCGTTCCGCCAATCCGCGCAACCCCAGCGTCAGGGTAACCCCTTGGCCTAAAGCCAAGGGAATATACTGAATAAAACTGTCAGCAGGATCGAACAAAAAAATCATTCGTTTGAGCGTTTCGACAAAGACAACCATGACCAAGTAGACGGGAAGGGCCGAGGGAATCGGCCAAGTCAACACAGCCCCCAGGGCGATCAAGGGTAACACCGCGACAACAACCGCTCCCCCCCAACCGCTGGTGACAGTTCCGGCGACGGCAAGGCTAAGCGTCCCAGAGAGCAGGAGCAAGCGCGTCCTGGTCATTCCGTTCGCTCCGAAACATTTTTTTCATCCAAGCCGGCTAGGGCCTTGCGATACATCATGTAAGTCATCCACCCAGCCATGAGATAGGTTGCCACGATGCTGTATGCCGCGCCGGCAACGCGCCATTGGGGAATCATCCACAGCGCCGTCAACAAACCCGTCACCGCTTGAAGAGCGATCGTCGCAAAATGCAGGTCAGGACGCTGGAAGGCGCGAAGGGTGACCGAATACACCGCTGCGGCGGCCGTGATCACCGGAACGAGGCCGATGATGGGGATAAGCCAAACATATCCGACGTAACGCCCTCCATAGATCAACCGCTCCAATAGATCGCCGCCGCCCCACAAGAGCAGCCAGTAGGCCAGGGCGCAGGCGGTGAGCAAAACCATCATGACAAGGCTGTTGCTTCGCAGCTGCGCCAGCTTTCCTTCACCAAAATCGCGGGCAAAGACAGGCAGCATCCATGTGCTTGCCGCAGTCACCGTCTGTGTCATGGGAAGCATGAAGTTCATCATCGCCTGCAGGATACCGGCCGCTTCGGCGCCTGCCCACCACCCCAACAACAGGGTCTGCGCCTGGGTTGATCCCAACGCAAGCAGGGACGCGCCTAGCAACCACCGGCCAAACATCCAGTTGGCCTGAAGGGTCCTTTTCATGTCCGCCCAAGGGGTCAACCCGTTCCACCAGCGACCGCGTCCAGGAATCGGTATACACCCTGCCACCGTTCCGGCAGCGCCCATGATGAGAAAGGCCGTTTCGGGCGTCAACAGGCCCCACTGGTGGACCCTCGTAGCGACCACGAGGGTCAGGCCGGCGTAAAGCCCATTGCTGATCACCGCATAACCGATTTTTCCTGAGATATACAATTGTCGGCGAAGGGTCCAGTAATACAAGATCAGCGGCAGGGTCAATCCTGAGGTGGTGAGCACCATGCCAAGCGGATTCTGTGGCCATGCGCAAAAGAGGACGAATCCGCTCAATGCCACGACGACGGCGAGCAGCGCCGTGAGCAAGAAGTGCAGTCGCAATTGAATCGAAAAATAGTCGTCCAATTGTTGCCCCTGCCTTGACGGCCCGAGGACGCTCATCGGTTCCAGAATCAGCGCATTATGTACGCCAGCTAAGAAGAGAAAGAGCGCATAGGCCAGCACGTAGGCGCCATAGCGATCAGGGCTGAGCCAACGTGCCAATAGGAGCCCAAAGAGAAAGTTGCTCCCCGAAAACGATGCCTGTTCCAAAAGGGCCCAGACAGCCCCTTTCGCCCACTCTCTCTTCACCCCGATATCGTTCCATAGACCTCTTGTTCCCTCTCACTCCGAAAAAAATCGATCGTCCTCCGCAACCCCTCTTCCAGCCCCGTTTTCGGTCGCCAGTTCAACCGTTCTCGGGCCAAGGTGATGTCTGGTCGACGCCGCATCGGATCGTCCTCTGGCAGGGACTTGAATACAAAGGGGGAAGCGCTGCCCGTCAACGCGCGAATCAGGGCAGCCAGCTCCAGAATGGTCGTTTCGGCCGGATTTCCGAGATTGACAGGCCCCGGGAAGAGGTCGGGGCCGTTCATCATCGCCATCATCCCCTCGATAAGGTCATCGACATAACAAAAGGATCGTGTTTGCTTCCCCTTTCCGTAAATCGTCATCTCCCCGCCTGCAAGGGCCTGCACGATCAGATTGCTGATCACCCGCCCATCGTCATGGTTCATCCGCGGGCCGTAGGTGTTGAATATCCTTACCACCCGGATATTGACTCCCTTTTCACGGTGGTAATCGAAAAACAGCGTCTCGGCGCAACGCTTTCCCTCGTCATAACAAGCCCTTCGTCCGATAGGATTGACGTTGCCGAGATACCCCTCCCGCTGCGGATGAACCTCTGGATCGCCATAAACCTCGCTCGTCGAGGCCAGCAGAATCTTCGCCTGGTTCCTGCTGGCCAACTCCAACAGCGTTAATGAACCCAATACATTGGTCCGCAGTGTTTTGATCGGCCGGCGGCTGTAGTGTTTGGGAGATGCGGGGCAAGCGAGGTTGTAGATCTCGTCTACAGCCATCTCCAACGGTGCTTCCACATCATGTTCGACGAGGAAAAACCGGGGGTGATCGATGAGATGGCGCACATTTTCTCGACTGCCCGTATAGTAATTATCCAGGCAGATCACCTCATGGCCATCTTGAATCAAAGCATCACAGAGATGGGAACCAATAAACCCGGCGCCTCCGGCGACAAGAATCCGCTTACTTTGCAAATGACCCATCCTTCCGAACCCGAGTGTGAACAGGCAAATCAGATCAATAGGCTCCGTCGCCCCTCAGGACAATCCCCACCGTTTTCACCAGGATCGTTAAATCCAATCGAAGGGAGCGATTCTGCACGTACCATGCTTCCAGTTCGATCCGTTGATCGAAATTGAGCTTGCTTCTGCCAGAGACCTGCCACAAGCCCGTCATCCCCGGTTTAACCGTCAATCCGAGTTGAAACAGTCGATTTTTCTCCTGCCCTTCCCGCTCATAGAGTGGTCGCGCTCTCGG
Source organism: Heliomicrobium gestii (assembly GCF_009877435.1). NCBI lineage: Bacteria > Bacillati > Bacillota > Clostridia > Eubacteriales > Heliobacteriaceae > Heliomicrobium > Heliomicrobium gestii. The sequence continues at coordinate 21,059 of NZ_WXEX01000014.1, forward strand.
TCCGACAAGGCTCATTTCGCCTCTTAGGACATTGATGATCTGTGGGAGTTCATCAAGACTCGTAGCGCGCAAAAAGCGACCCAAGGGCGTAATCCGTGGGTCTTTTCTCAGTTTAAAATATTTCTCCCACTGCGCTTTCATTTGTGGGTCCTTCGCCAAAGCTTCCCGTAAGACATCTTCCGCGTTGGAGACCATAGTGCGAAATTTAAGACAGGGAAACACCCTACCTCCCTGAGCAAGACGTTTCTGAACGAAAAAAACAGGGCCTGTCGACGATAGTTTGATGGCAACGGCGATAACCAGCATGACGGGCAGTACGATGACAAAAATCAAAGCACCGACGAAAAGGTCAAAACATCGCACTGCCAGGCAATCCTGAAGAAACATCTTCTCTTCACAGGTAGGGTTGCTGTACATAATGAATTCGATCACTCCCTGTCACACCTTGCTCCGTAGCATTTGTTTACCAGGCGTCCTCCCCACCCAAATAAATATATGATCGTACCCACCGATGTAAGCGTAATTGAGACGTTCATTTACGCCGCTTTTGTGTGCAATGGGGACAATAAGAGACAGCTCGAATGGCTGTCTCTAAAAAAAGCTACCCTGTACAATCTCTTTTTTTTATCATATCGCTGGAAAACTCCAAGGCGATGGCAAGAAATGACGATAGCACCAACCCTGCCAACAGTCCCAGGGCCATATTTTTTTGTTTATTGGGCTTAAAGGGCGTTGTGGGGGTGATCGCCGGGGACGCAACCTTGACCGTTGTTTCCCCTTGATTGATAAACCGGGCGATCCGGATCTCTGTCACCTTTTCCATGAGCAGATTGCGCGTGTTCGTATGCCGTTCGACTTCTCTCTTTAACCGTTCGTACTCCGTCTGTTTGGGCGCTATCTCTTCTTGGATGGATTTCCACTTGGCGTCGATCTCCGCAATCGATGCGACCAGCGTTTTCAGTTCCGCCTTTTTTCCTGCCAGTTGGGTCGCCTTTTGGGTTAGTTCTGTTTTCAGCATCGTATAGACGGGATTGATCTGTTCCACTTGCGTGGAATCAGCTTCAATCCTTTGAAGGGCGCCGCGATCCCTATGTACCGTTTGAGGCGTTTCCGCGATCCGCTTTTCCAACTCAACAATTTGCGCGCTCAATTGTTGCACGTCAATTTCCGCCTGTATCTTTGCGTTCCCGTAGTGAGTCAGCAGTTCAGATAGGTTTTTTCCCTCCTGATCAAGCACATTTGCGTTTTTCGGTTGGGCCAGAAAATTGTTTAAATCCTCCATCGCTTTCTGGAGCATTTTTTCCTCTTCGTTGGCCTGCTGCTCCAACAGGTGGCCCGATTTTGTGAGTTTTTGTATGTTCATCTCTGTCACATAGTCTGCGAACTCATTGCCCAGGGTGTTGGCCACGTCTCTGGCAAACTCCGGATCAGAATCAACAACTTTTACTTCGATCAAGTTGGTATCCTTGATCATGGCGACGGTCACCTGATTTTTTAAGCGAGTCGTGTTGTATTCTTGCAAACCCATGTTGTCGATCACACGCTGCAGCACTGTATCCGTTTGCACCTGCGCGACGTAGGATTGCATCGTAAACTGCGGCATCTTGGAAACGGACGAGATGACTTCTTCCAAGTTGAAATTGTCGGAAACGGGCCCGGTCTGCTTGGCGTCTCCCGCTCGTAAGATCAGCAGTACCAGTTTCGCCTCGTAGGCTGGAGCAATAACAAAAAAACTCACCAACGTGGTGATGGCAAAAGACAGCAAGGTGACAGTGAGAATCATCGGTCTGTACTTTTTTAGGGCTTGATAGTATCGCAATAATCCGAAATCGCCTTCGCTGGATTCCACAGAATCGTCCTCTCTTCTCTATGTTTGTGTTTACTTTTTAATCCTTAATTATTAACTTTTAAGATTAGTTACACTTATTTCCTGCTAAACAAATAAAAAAAATCCTTGGCTTTTGCCAAGGAATGACACGCAGTGGCTCCGCTGCCGCACCTGCGTTGGAAAGAACATCCATTATAGTGTATGCAGGTGTGCCGGTGGATTATGTCTGTTCGTTTGTAGTTTTCCGCCCTTTTTTTTCCACGTGGCCGTGGGAATCCATTCTCCGGGCAGATCGGCCTGAAAGAGGTCATCTTCATATACTTCAATCATGAACCTAGTATGCCCGGAGAAGGACGTTCCCATTGCCTAACGACACATTTTTTGCAAAGGGTTGAGCACTTTCTAGGCGTTCCGGACAGCCGCTTGAGCCGCCGCCAAACGGGCGATGGGCACCCGGTAGGGGGAGCAGGAGACGAAGTTGAGGCCGATGAGGTGGCAGAACTCGATCGACGAGGGTTCGCCGCCATGTTCGCCGCAGATGCCGACGAGCAGGTCGGGACGAGTAGCCCGGCCTTTTTCCACGGCGATCTTCATCAAACTGCCCACACCTTCCCGATCAAGAACGACGAAGGGATTTTCGGCCAGCAATTTCCGGTCTGTGTAGATGCCGAGGAATTTCGATTCGGCGTCGTCGCGGGAGAAGCCGAAGGTGGTCTGGGTCAGGTCGTTGGTGCCGAAGGAGAAGAACTGGGCTTCTTTGGCTACCTGGTCAGCCGTCAGGGCCGCCCGGGGCACTTCGATCATGGTGCCGACGCTGTAGTCGAACTTGACGCCCGACTCGGTCATGACCGCTTCCGCCGTCTCTTCAACAACCTTGCGCAGGTAAGCCAGCTCTTTGACCTCGGCCACCAGCGGGATCTCAACCTCCGGCTCCACCTCGAAACCTTCGTTGACCAGTTGAACCACTGCTTGGAAGATGGCACGGGCCTGCATGGCATAAATTTCAGGGTAGGTGATCCCCAGACGGCAGCCGCGGTGGCCGAGCATGGGGTTGAACTCATGGAGAGCGCGAACCTTCTTCATCAAAATCTCTTTGGCGTTCAGTTCATCAAGCAGGGCCTCTTTGGCGTCGCCGGTTGCGGTCTCAATGGCGCAGCGCAGGCGCGTCGTCTCGACGAGCAAGTCTTCCAGGTTGGGCAGGAATTCATGGAGCGGCGGGTCAAGCAGGCGGATGCAGACAGGGAAACCAGCCATGGCCTTGAGGATGCCGTAGAAGTCGCCCTGTTGCATCGGCAGCAACTTCGACAGCGCCACTTCCCGCTCTTCCAGTGATTGAGACAGGATCATCTCCTGCACGATGGGGAGACGCTCCTGGGCCATGAACATGTGCTCTGTCCGGGTGAGGCCGATACCGGCGGCGCCGAAGTTGCGGGCCATTTCCGCTTCTACCGGTTTGTCGGCGTTGGCGCGAACGCCCAGGGTGCGGATCTCGTCGGCCCAGTCAAGGAGTACACGGAATTCCTTGGTCAGTTCCGGTTCGAGCATGGGCACGATGCCTTCGATAACCCGGCCTGTGGCGCCATCGATGGAGATGACGTCGCCCTTGCGGTAGGTCTTGATCCCGCCGTCGGCGGTGGCGACAGCGAATTCGCAGCGGTTGTAGTCGATGCGCAGGGCCTCACAGCCGCAGACGCAGGGTTTGCCCATCTGGCGGGCGACGACGGCGGCATGGGAGGTCATCCCGCCGCGGCTGGTCAGGATCCCCTGGGCTTGAACGATGCCATGGATATCATCGGGCGTCGTTTCCATGCGGACCAGGATCACCTTTTCCCCTGCTTTGCCGAGGTCTTCCGCCTCATCGGCGTCAAAGACGACAGTGCCGGAAGCGGCGCCAGGGGAGGCCGGGAGGCCGTTGGCGATGATCGTCAGTTTGGCCGACGGGTCGATGCGGCGGTGCAGCAGTTGATCGAGGTGTTCCGGTTCAACGCGCAGGACAGCCTCTTCCTTGTTAATCAGGCCTTCCTGGACCATATCAACAGCGATTTTCACTGCAGCGGCGGCGGTGCGTTTGCCGTTACGGGTTTGCAGCATCCAGAGTTTGCCCCGTTCAATGGTGAACTCAATGTCCTGCATGTTGCGGTAGTGCCGCTCCAGGATGCCGCAGATCTCGACAAACTGGGTAAAGCAAGCGGGCAATTCTTCCTGCATGCGCGAGATATGTAGTGGTGTGCGAATGCCGGCAACGACGTCTTCGCCCTGGGCGTTGATCAGGTACTCGCCGTAAAGGGTCTTTTCCCCTGTCGACGGGTTGCGGGTGAAGGCCACACCGGTGCCACAGTCATTGCCCATGTTCCCGAAGACCATCGTCTGAACGTTGACGGCGGTTCCGAGGTTGTCGGGGATTTTATTGATCTTGCGGTAAACAATGGCGCGGTCATTGTTCCAGGAGGAGAAGACGGCCCGGATCGCCCCTTCCAGTTGATCCATGGGGTTTTGCGGGAAGGTTTGCCCGGTCGTGCGGCGGACCATGGTTTTATACTCTTCAATCAGGGCGCTCAGGCTTTCCACCGACAACTCGTTGTCATAACGAACACCCTGGCGTTCCCGGTAGTCTTCCAGGATATGTTCAAAATCAGCGTGGGAAGCGCCGAGGACCACGTCGGAGTACATCTGGATAAACCGGCGGTAGCAGTCAAGGGCAAAGCGCTCGTTTTGGGTTGCCTTGATCAACCCCTTGACAGTCTCGTCGTTCAGACCCAGGTTCAGGATCGTGTCCATCATGCCGGGCATGGAAAACACGGCGCCCGATCGAACCGAAACGAGCAGGGGATTTTCGGCGTCGCCGAACATCTTGCCCAGTTTCGCTTCCACATTGGCCAGGGCGGACTTGACCTGGTCCATCAGCCCTTCGGGAAAATCTTTTCCGGATTCGTAATAGGCGTTGCAGGCCTCGGTGGTGATGGTGAGCCCCGGCGGCACAGGCAGGCCAATATTGGTCATCTCGGCCAGGTTGGCCCCTTTTCCGCCCAGCAGGGATTTCATTTCCGCTTTACCTTCTTCAAAGAGGTAGACCCATTTCTTAGACATTCCGTTCCCCCCGGTAATAATATTCCAACACTCGAGCGGCCGTTTCCTCGACCGCTTTGTTGGTCACATCGATGATGGGACAACCGACACGTTTCATGATGCTGTCGGCATACTCCAGTTCCTGCAAGATACGCTGGTGGCTGGCGTAATCGGCGTTGCCGGCCAGGCCAAGGGCGCGTAAACGCTCCGTCCGGATGCCGTTGAGCAATTGCGGAGAGATCGTCAGGCCCACCACCTTGCGGCGCGGCAGTTGGAAGAGTTCTTCCGGCGGCGCCACCTCAGGCACGAGGGGGACGTTCGCCGCTTTGATCCGTTTATGAGCCAAGTACATGCAAACTGGCGTCTTGGATGTGCGCGACACGCCGATCAGGATCATATCGGCATGCAGGATCCCGCGGGGATCCTTCCCGTCGTCATATTTGACAGCAAACTCAATGGCTTCAACCTTGCGGAAATACTGCTCATCCAACTGATGGAGCAATCCCGGTTTTTGCGCCGGCTTTAAGTTCGTCAGTTTCTGCAACCGTTCAATCGTCGGTCCCAGCACATCGATCGTCGGGATTTGGCGCTCCTGGGCCAATCGCAACAGGGCCTCCCGTTGTTCGTCGATGACAAGCGTATAGGCGATGATGCTGCGGTGTGCGGCCGCTTCTTCAATGATGTCCTCGATATGGCTCTGATCCAACACATAGGGCACTCGCTTGATCTCAAAGCCATGGCCGTCAAACTGGCTGGCAGCGGCGCGAACGACAAATTCAGCCGTTTCACCGATGGAATCGGAGACCACGTAGATTACCGGTTTCCCACCATCCGTGCTAACGATACGCTTTCCCTCCTTGGTACCCCGAAGCGCATGAGCCTCCGCCCCGGTTTACAATTCGTCGTTCCCAAGTTCTACGAAGAAGCGAGTGATGTTCGTTTTCGTCAATCGTCCAACCACTTCCAGCCGTTCCTGTCCATTGGGCTGGACAAAGGTGCGAACGACAGGCAGGGCGTCGATTTGGTGGGCGATCAACCGTTTGGCGGCGAGGTAGACCGTGTCATCGGGCGTGACGGTGATGATGTTCGGCATGCGGGTCATCACCATCCCGATGGGCATCTTGTGCACATCGCCGCCGCTGATGGCGATCTTCAGGAGATCTTTGCGGGAGACGACGCCGGAAAGGCAGCCATCGGCATCCACCACGGAAAGGGTTCCCACATCCTCTGTAAACATGGTGACAACGGCATCATACACACTGGCCGTTTCACGCGCTACGACAGGCAGGGATTTGATGTCCTTGACGCGCAGCTTGCTGATGGCGCGAGCCACGAGGGTATTCCCCGATCGGCCGTTGTAATAATAGCCTACCCGGGGACGCGCCTCCAGGATTCCCGACATGGTAAGGATTGCGAGATCGGGCCGCAATGTCGCACGGGTCAGTTCCAACCGATCGGCGATCTGTTCCCCTGTGATGGGCCCTTTCTCTTTAACGATCTGCACGATCTTGACCTGGCGTTCAGAGAGTTCGATACATCGTCACCACCTTGCCGTCCTCGCCCACAGTTTACAATTATGTCATACTAAATGCTTTGATGACCAAAATGATATATACTATATCGACCACTAATTTTCCTGCTGAAGAGACAGATTTTTTGTACTATGCGGATACATTTCGCAAAAAAGAGGGCGCCTGGTTGGCGGCCCTCTTTTTAGGGTTTCACTGCTATCGAGTTTTGATGCCTGTCAATCGACAAGCTTGCTCAGGTCGGCCACACCCCGGGTCAGTCCGATGACACCGTTGAGGAGGGCAAGGCGGTTTTCCCGGATCGCCACATCTTCAGCCATGACCATCACCGCGTCAAAGAAGGCGTCGACAGCCGGACGCAAGGCGGCCACCGCTTCGAGGACAGCGCCGTAATCGCCGCCGGCCTGCCGGACCTTCGCCTGGGCCGCTTGCAACGCCCTGTAGAGGCCTCCTTCTGTGGCTTCTTCGAAGAGATCGGCGCGAATCGCGCCATGGCCGCCTTTTTTGGCCAGGTTGGCCGCCCGGGTATAGGCCGTGATCAGCGCTGCGAAGGCGTCGGCCTGGCGGAAGGTGGACAGGGCTTTGGCCCGCTTCAGCGCCTCAGCCGGTTGATCGAAGCCCTCAGCCAGCACAGCATCGATGGTGTCGTAGCGGACGCCCTCCTCCCCGAGAAGGTGGCGAAGGCGCTGGCGGAAGAACTCCCCTAGATCCTTTTGCGTCTCCTCCAGGCTCCGCGTCGGCCGGCCGGCGGCGGCATAGAGGCTGTAGGCCTTCTCGATCACCGCCGACAGGGAAAGGGGCAGGTCGCCGCGCATGATGATCTGGCAGACACCTTGCGCCTGCCGGCGCAATGCGTAGGGATCCTGAGAACCTGTCGGGATGATGCCGATGGAGAAACAGCCGACGATGGCGTCCATTTTATCGGCCAGGGCGACCAGCGTTCCTTCCGTGCTGGCGGGAACATCGTCGCCGGAGAAACGGGGCTGGTAGTGTTCTCGAATGGCCTGGGCCACTTGGGGCGCCTCGCCCGATAAGAGGGCATACCGTTCTCCCATGATCCCTTGCAGTTCTGGAAACTCGTAGACCATGTGGGTGACCAGGTCGGCCTTGGCCAATTCGGCAGCCCGCAAAGCGCGATCCCGCAATTCTGAGGAGACCTTCAGGTTGTCGGCCAGAAAACCGGTGAGCGCCTGTTCTCGTTCCACCCGCTCATAGACGGTGCCCAGGCTTTCCTGGAAGACGATCTTCTTCAGCTTCTCTCGCTGCGCGGACAAGGGGGTCTTCTGGTCTTCGGCATAAAAGAAAGCGGCGTCGGCGAGGCGCGCCCGCAACACCTTCTCGTTGCCGGCTCGGACGACGGCGATGTGTTCCGCAGTGCCGTTGCGGACAGTGATGAATTTGGGAAGCAATCCGCCGGAGGGTTTTTTCACGGGGAAGTAGCGTTGGTGCTCCTTCATCGGCGTGATCAGCACGTCTTCAGGGAGGTGCATGTAATCGGCGTTCACTTGACCGCAAAGTGCCGTCGGATACTCGACGAGATAAGTGATCTCGTTGAGCAAGCCCTCATCCTCAGCGACCAGGCCGCCCTCCGCCGCGGCAAGCTCGGTGATCTGCTTCCAGATCAAGTCCTTGCGCTTTTGCGGATCGGCGATGACATAGGCAGCTTCCATGCGCTCCAGGTATTCGGACGGTTCGTTGAGCACCAAGGGCCCGCCGCTGAGAAAACGGTGACCATAGGTGATCCGGCCGGCCTGAACCCCTTCGATCTCGATAGGAACGATCTCTGCGCCGTAAAGGGCGACGATCCACCGGATGGGCCGGGCAAAGCGCGTCTCGCCCCAGGCCCAACGCATCGGTTTCGGGAAGGAAAGGCTGCCGATCCAGCTTTTCAGCAGCTGGGGCAGCACCTCCTCGGCAGGGCGGCCGCTTTCGGTGCGGAGCGCATACAGGTAGGGCACCCCGGCCACATCGCGTGTCACCAGCGCCGAAACGTCTACGCCCTGGGAGCGGGCAAAACCCTGGGCAGCCTTTGTGGGGTTGCCCTCTTTGTCAAAACCGGCTTTGACGGCCGGACCTTTTACCTCAAGGCGCAGGTCTTGCTGTTGCGGCGTCACCTCTGTTACGTAAAGGGTGAGGCGCCGCGGGGTGCCATAGGTTTCGATGGCGCCGAAGCCCAGGCGGGCTTCCTGGAGACCCTTTTCCGCCAGTTCCCGCAGTTGGGCCAGGGCGGGGGGCATGAATTTCGCCGGGATTTCTTCTGTTCCGATTTCTAACAACAGATCGCGAGTATCCACGCGTCTACCTCCTCTAGTTTCCAAGGGACTAAGCAAGAACCGGCACGGCGTCCTCTATTCTCCTGCTTTCGCCTGATCGAGACCCAGCCGCTGGCGGAGCGCCGGATCCTTGATCAGGGGATAACCGAGACGCTCCCGCTGTTTCACATAGCCCTGGGCGCAGACACGGGCCAGGTGGCGCACACGGGCGATAAAGCCGGTCCGTTCCGTGACTGAGATGGCTCCCCTGGCGTCGAGGAGGTTGAAGGTGTGAGAACACTTGAGCACATAATCGTAGGCGGGCTGCACGAGCCCTTTTTCAATGACCCGCAGCGCCTCTTTTTCATACATATCGAAGAAGGTAAAGAGCGCCTCCGTATCGGCCACTTCAAAGTTGTAGTGGGAGTAATCCACTTCCCCCTGGTGATGGACGTCGCCGTAGCTGACGCCATCGACCCATTCGATGTCGTAGACAGAGTCTTTCTGTTGAATAAACATGGCGATCCGTTCGATGCCATAGGTGATTTCGGCGCAGACAGGCCGGCAGTCGATGCCGCCGCACTGCTGGAAGTAGGTGAACTGGGTCACCTCCATGCCATCGAGCCAGACTTCCCAACCGAGGCCCCAGGCGCCGAGGGTGGGCGATTCCCAGTTGTCCTCGACGAAACGGATATCGTGTTTGAGCGGATCGATGCCCAGGCGGCGCAGGCTGTCCAGGTACATCTCCAGGACATCGTCGGGCGAGGGTTTCAGGATGACCTGGTACTGGTAGTAGTGCTGCAGACGGTTCGGGTTTTCGCCATAACGCCCATCGGTGGGACGGCGCGAAGGCTCCACATAGGCCACATTCCAGGGCTCCGGCCCGAGGGCGCGCAGGAAGGTCGCCGGGTTCATCGTGCCGGCGCCTTTTTCCACGTCATAGGGTTGTTGAATAATGCAACCCTGTTCCCCCCAAAACTGGTTCAGCGCCAGAATGATCTCTTGAAAATTCACGGTCAAGCGTCCTCCTTCATCATGGGTGAGGTCCATTTATCGCTGCTTATGAGTCACATCTATCGAACCATCGCCGCCCCCATTCCGAGTAATCAAACACAATTTTAACACAAAAAGACCAAAATTACGAAACCGCGGGGGCAACCAGAAGGCTGTTTTTTATCGAGTCGGCAGGAAATTTTAACAATCAACAGAAAGTGTAAAATTAGACCTTCTGATTGAATAAATACCTTCCCTCCGGTATAATCATTTAGTGCCAATAAATGCCATGGACGGTTTGTCAACTTGGGGAAAGGAGCGAATCTTATGTCAGTTGCCGTTTTTCTGGCGCCGACAGCTTTTGACGCCTTTCAGATTGTTGAAGAGATGCACCTTGCCGGGCTCCCTGTGGCGACGGTAAAAGCTGAGTATGGCTCCACTGTTGTGGAAGGCAGGGACGCACCGACGCTAGCCACCCGCACCGGCGCCTATGCCGGCCGTCCCACGCCATGCATCGCTGAATTGGATCCCCTAGCGAAAGGGACCATCGTCATCTCGCGGCTTGATGTGGATACGATCGGCGCATGTCTTGCCTTGATGGGGCAGAAGCCGGATGATGAAAACTTCTGGGCCGGCGCAGCCTATCTGCAGGTGCGCGGGCCCCACCGGGCCGGCGACCTTCCCGAGCAGGTGCGCGAGCAGTTGGACGCCTGGTCTTCCTGGTCGGAAGCCCATCTCCCCCTGGGCCCTTTTCGGAGAACCATCGATGTAACGGCCCACGTTGTCAAAGCCGGCGAAGCCATCGAAGCCATTTTGAAGGGGGATCGGGAACTGCTTACTGCCGGGCAGTTGTGGTCTGCCGGACATGATGCCGTTTCGGAGACCCGGCTGGTCGATGAAAGCCCCCTGGTTCGTGTCTTTGTCACCGAGGGGCCGCGTTGCTCCGCCGCCTATTATTCCCCCCGGTTAGGCCGGATCGTGCCGGCCACGGTGGTCCTCGACTCTCGGCAAGGGACGATCACCATCGCCTGTGAGGGCGGTCAGTTTGACGCGCGCTCCCTTGTTCGTGATCTCTGGGGACCCGGCGCCGGCGGCCGTCCCGGCATCGCCGAAAGTCCGCGCGATCGCCGGATGGGTCTTCCCGACCTGATCAAGGCCGTCAATATGGTGGGCAAGGCCGTCGAGGCCAGTTGGGCTGACAATGAGCCCTTGCCGCTGGATCCAGAAACGCCGGCTGAACTGGCCTTTATCGCCGTCGATTCTGTCGGTGGTTTGAAAATCGGCGAACCGGTGTTGGCCACCTTTCCCTTCTGGAAGGACGGCGCCATTACGGTGCGCGCTCTCTCGGGCGGTTCTCCCGTTCTTGTCCCCGGCGGCGCCGTTTTTCCGGCTTATCCGGGATTCTGGCTCCGCATCGAGGAGCGTGCCGAAGAGCCGGATGCAGCGGTGATTCGCGGGCGCGTCTTCGGACCCAAGGATGCCGAGGATGCCCTGACGCCTTTCATTCCGGGGGAAGGGATCAAGCACAATGGTTGGGCTCTCTCCCCTGATCCGCAGCGTCCCTTTGTCTATTGTTCTCCCTGGTTGCCGGCGGGAGACGGCAACGGCGTGATTCGCTGCGCCGCTGTGCAGCTGCTTTCGACAGAGGCCTACCTGAAAGCAATCCATTAAGGGGCGCCCGTTGGCCTCGTTCGATCAGATTTTGTGGGAGAATCGCTTTTACCATAGGACTTGGATCGGTCTTAGCCGTCTGCGCCATGAGCGAAACGCCAAGAGAGCCCAGCGAGTCGTCTTCAGAGAGGACTCCTGGGCTCTTTTGCTGTTTCCGGCGATGCAGGCGATGGCGGCTGCTCCGCCGGCGACCTTCCTTCATCGGTCAGGGATCGGCCGACCGATTCCATCACCGCCCAGGAGCGCATGGTTCCCTCCGAGCGACAGCAGATGGTCTCCTGGAGCACAGCTAAGGCATGGCGCAGCAGCTTGGGGCCTACTCGCAACCGGCCCAAATCGCGGGGATCCATCAGCAGCAGGTGGCGCAGCAAGGCCAGAGCGCCAGGGGCGATGAGACCGCTGTCCCCGTGGCGGTGACGGCAGCAACTCCCCACCACGCCGCCCATCTCCGGCGAATAGGCCGGCCAGGACGCCCTTTCGTCGATCTCGACCGGTTGACCGCAGTCCAGACAGAGAAAGAGTTCCGGGCAGTATCCGAGCCGGTCCAGCAGGCGGATTTGAAACAGGCAGGCCACCAGATCGCACGGAAAGACGGAGAGCAGGTGCCACCCCGTCAGCAAGAGCGGAAACAGGTCGGCGCCGCCGTGATCCGGGCTAAGTCGATCCACCAGTTCCGCCATCGATGATGCATGGGTGAATCGCTCCACATCACCATGCAGGGCGACGAAGGACTCGACCGGCTCCGCCTGGGTCACCGTTTGCAGATTCCTGCCCTCATAGAGGACGAGTTGGCTCTGGGTCAAGGGCTGCGTGCCGGCGCGAAGGCGGCTTGTGGGCTTGCGCACCCCTTTGGCGATAGCCGTTACTTTTCCCCGTTCACGGGTGAGCAACGTGAGCAACCGGTCAGCTTCCCCGTAACTCCGGCCTCGAAGGATCAGCGCCTGAGCGCGGTAAACGCGCATGTCAGCCCTCCTCCCCTAGTCCTCCGGCGGGCAATCGGCGGCGCTGGGGAGACCGTCCAGGATGGTCATAGAGGCGCTCGTCCCCAGGCGGTCGGCGCCGGCTTCCAGCATGCGCAGCGCCGTTTCCGCTGTGCGGATGCCACCGGAGGCTTTGACGCGGGCTCGGGTCCCCACCGTCCCGGCCATCAACGACACATGCTCAACCGCAGCGCCCCCCGGTCCAAACCCTGTCGATGTCTTGACGTAATCGGCGCCGGCGGCGAGGGCGCAATGGCAGGCGGCGACGATCTGTTCATCAGTGAGCAAGGACGTCTCCAAGATCACCTTCACCAGAACGCCAGGATGCCGGCGCGCCTCCAAAACAACGGCCGCAATGTCGGCCTCGACGGCGTCCCAACGGCCCATCTTGGCCCAACCCAGGTTGATCACCATATCCAGTTCCTCTGCGCCGGCTTTCAAGGCCTCTTTCGCCTCGAAGGCTTTTAGGCGGCTATAGGAGGCGCCGAGGGGAAAGCCGATGACAGTGGCCACCTTGACCGGGCTGTTTTGCAACAACACGGCGCAAGTCTCCACCCAGACAGGGTTGACACAGACAGACGCGAAACCGTAGGCCGCCGCCTCGCGGCAAAGAGCGCTGATCTGCTCCTCCCCCGCATCCGGTTTCAACAAGGTATGGTCGATCATGGCGGCGACGCGCTCTCGCGTCCACCGTTCCTTTGTCGGCACGGTCATGGCGATCACTCCATTTTTTCGTCAAAACCGAAGGAGCGCAGCACATCGGGGCGCTGGCGCCAGTCTTTCTTTACTTTCACCCAGAGTTCTAAGTACACAGATGTGCCCAGCAGCGCCTCGATCTCCTGTCTCGCCTTCTGGCCGACCTCTTTGAGAAGGGATCCGCCCTTACCGATGAGGATCCCTTTCTGGGAGTCCCGTTCCGTAAAGATGGTGGCATAGACAACCATGCCCCCTTTCGGCGTTTCCTGCAACTGTTCGATGACGACAGCCACAGAATGGGGAATCTCCTCCCGGGTCACATGGAGCACCTTTTCCCGGATCATCTCAGCCATCAACTGCCGTTCCGGCTGATCGGTAAATGAGCCTGCCGGGTAGTAGAGGGGCCCTTCCGGGAGTTTTTCGAAGATCAGGTCCTTGAGCCGATCCAGATTGGTCTTCACCCTCGCCGAGACAGGGATCAATTCCTGCCAGGCCACCAACTGGCTGTATTGACTGATCTTCTTCAATCCCTCTTCCCGGGTGACGGCGTCCATCTTGTTGACGACAAGGAAGATGGGCGTTTTGATGTCTTTCAGGAGGTGACTGATGAACTGTTCTCCCCCGCCCGGTTCTTCTGAGGCGTCAACGACATAGAGGATCAGGTCCACCTCGTTGAGGGTCTTGCGCGCCGTCGTCACCATGATCTCCCCGAGTTTGTGCTTCGGCTTGTGAATCCCGGGGGTGTCGAGAAAGACGGCCTGCCCGCCCGGCGCATTGAGCACGCCGACAATGCGGTTGCGCGTCGTCTGGGGTTTATCGGACATGATGGCGACTTTTTTGCCGATCAACTGGTTCATCAGCGTCGATTTACCCACATTGGGACGGCCGATGATACTGATAAAGCCGGACCGGTGTTTCTCCGCGCTTTTCCCAGCGCTCTCCGGCGCAGGCGTCTTGGCGACGACCTTCTCCGGCTGTGAGGGCGCTTTCTCCCGTTGATAGCGTCGAACAAAGCGGTATCTTTCCGCCATAGGGGTCACCTCAGTCTTTTCATGATTCCTGTTTCTGCCTATCCGTGACTTCAGCGAGTCGGAAGATGCCCGGCAACAACTCGCTCACCACGCTGATCTCGCGCCGGTCCTGGTCATCGACCATGTAGACCGGCATATGGGGAGCAAACTCGCCAAGGACCTGGCGGCAAGCGCCGCAGGGGGTGACCGGAGTGGGCGCGTCAGAGGTGAGGACGAGGGCCGTGAAGCGGCGGCAACCTTCTGAAACCGCTTTGAACAAGGCGGTCCGTTCTGCGCAATTGGTCAAGCCGTAGGAACTGTTTTCGACGTTGCAGCCGCTGTAGATCGAACCGTCCTCTCCCAGCAGCGCCGCTCCGACACGAAAGCGCGAATAGGGCGCATAGGCGCGCTCCCGGGCTTGGCGGGCGGCTTCGATCAAGTTCCGCAAGGAAGCCTCCGATGGAACCGGTGGCTGCTCCCGCCTGGAAATCATCCCTGTCCCCTCCTTATCGGTTCGGGCTTTTATAGGCTGTCCGATTCAGAAGATTATCTGAGCAGGCGCGGACCGAAAACAGCCATGCCGGCGATCAGCGCGTGCAACGCCAAAATCAGGACCGCGCCGGCAGCGGCGTCTTTGGCGGCGGCGGACAGGGGATGCTCTTCCCTGCCGATGCGGTCGATGGCCGCTTCGATGGCCGAGTTGAAGGCTTCACCGGCGAGAACGAGAAAAACAGCCGTGACCACCCAGGCCAATTCCCAACCGCCCAAACGAAACCAGGCGGCCATGGCCAGAGCGGTCACAGCGGCGACAAGATGAACTCGCATGTTTTGTTGCGTTTTGATCACCCAGAAGATGCCGCGCCAAGCGAAGCGGAAGGAACGAAAAAATTTCCTCAGGTCCATTCCCGCTGGAGTCCCTGGCTTTGCAGGACCTTTTCTTCCATCGCCCGCATGCGTTTTGTTTCTTCCTCGTCACCGTGATCATACCCCAGTAGGTGCAGCATGCCGTGGACAAAGAGGAAGCCCATCTCCCTCTCCAGGGTATGACCGTACTCCGCGGCCTGTCGTTCCGCCGTTTCAACGGAGATGATGATGTCGCCGAGCACCATGCCGGCTGTAGGGTCGTCGAAATCGGGCTCATCGTCGGCCTGCTCCTCCATCGCGAAGGACAGCACATCTGTCGGCTGATCGATGTTCCGGTAGTCGGCGTTGAGGCGACGGATTTTTTCATCGTTCGTCAATACCAGGCTGATCTCCGTGTCCTCCAGCGGGTGCCCGGCCTCCTCCAAACAAACCAAAGCCAGTTGCTCCAGCATCAACTGCCACGATTCTTCCACTTCCGGCGCCTGAACGACGCCTTCTCGTTCATCCACTATATACAGTTCCACTGCGTTTCCTCCCGTCCAGTTCTTTTGAAACCCCTTCCGGGTATTCAATCCGTGTATGGTAGATCCCGTTGAAGACGCGACAGAAGGCCTGAGCGACGCGATCGAGGTCCTTGAAGGTGAGATCGCACTCCTCAAGCTGTCCGTCATTCAATTTCTCCTTGATCAGTTTGCGCACCAGCCCTTCAATCTTTCCCGACGTGGGTTGGGAAAGAGATCGGACAGCCGCTTCCACCGTATCGGCCAGCATGACCAAGGCCGCTTCTTTGCTCTGCGGTTTCGGCCCTTCATAGCGGAAATCGCCTTCCTGCACCGATTCGGTGCGATCAGCCTCCCGCGCCCGGTGATAGAAGAACGAAACGAGGGTGTTCCCATGGTGCTGTTCCACCAGATCGACCACCTGCGGCGGCAATCCTGCCTCCCGGCACAATTCAGCGCCATCTTTGACATGAGAGGTGATGATCAGGGTGCTCAGGGAAGGGGCGATCTTATCATGGGGGTTTTGTCCCGGCGCCTGGTTTTCGATGAAAAAGGCGGGCCGGCGGATTTTGCCCACATCATGATAATAGGCGCCCAAACGGACAAGCAGCGCGTCGGCGCCGATCATCTCAGCAGCCGCCTCTCCCAGGTTGCCGACGAGCAGGCTGTGGTGGTAGGTGCCAGGAGCTTCCATCAGCAACCGCCGCAACAGGGGGTGGTTCGGGTTCGCCAGTTCGAGCAGCTTGACCGATGTGGTCAGCTTAAAAGCCGATTCCAGGTAGGGCAACGAACCGATCATAAATACCGACGACAGGATCCCGTTGACGACGGCCATCGGCAACCCATAGGTGGCCACGATGGGAAGTTTGACGCCTGCCGCCAAACCGATGGCAAACACCGTCAGCGCGTTGGCGACAGCCATGATCAGACCGGATCGGGCAAAGTCCATCCGCTGGCTGAAGCGGGAAACGCTGTAAACGCCGACGAGAGAGCCGATCCAAGCAACAATGGCATGGGGGATCGAGGCGTCCGTGATGATCCCGATGAAGACGCTGAGCACAGCCGACATGAAGATGGCCACGCGACTGTCCAGAAGGATGGCGATCAGCATGGGTCCCGTCGCTGCCGGGATGACATACAGCAGTTGATCATAGATGGCTCTCTGTTCATGCAGGTTGATGGAAGCGACGATCCGCGCCGTCAACAGCGTCATCATGGCCATCAATCCCAGCAGCAGGAGCATGCGTTCATCGAGGTAGAAATCGCGCCGGTAGGTGCGCAAGTACCAGAGGGTGATCGTCATGTTCAGCAGAACCAACAGCGCCATTCCCAGTGGTTTCAGCCAGGCGTCGCCTGTCCGCAGCAGCTCCAGTTGCGCCAAAAGTTGAATCTGTTCGTCCGAGACGATGTCGCCGGCGCGCACGATCACGTCATCCTTGCGGATGAGGAAGGTGATCGGCGCGACGCTCTGGCGCACCTCACTGCGCAACCGTTTTGTCGCGTCCACATCAAGGGTGGAGTTGGCCCGCAAAAAAAGCGGGATCAGGGTGCGCAGGATCTCTTTCGATTCCTGCGTCAAAACGGAATTGTCGATCCGTTCCAACACGATGGCATGGGCTTCCTGTATGCTGTAGGGCAACACCCTGCCGGCGGCCCGGGTGAGGGGCATCCCCTGGGGCATCTCGTCCAGGGTTTCCGTTAACCCAGGCATGCTGAGCATGTCGGAGATCTGGTTTTGCGTCTCTGTCTGGATGAAGGCCAGCGATTCAGGTCGAAGGGAGACAAGCTTGCGCAGCAGCGTCTCCGGGGCAGCCACATTCATCTGCACCTTCAACTGTTCCCACCGGCGTTGTTCCGCTGCCGTTCCGGACGACGCCGGATCGGCGTTGGCCGATTCCGTTCCTGCCCGTTGGTAGTCTGCGATGGATTTAAAAAACTGATCGATGTCCCGTTGGCTCCGTCCGGTCACGTTCGGATCATGCGTATAGACGGGGGGCGTAGCGTTGACCTTCTGTTCGCGAGCCAGACGAGTCCGTTCCTCGTCAACGATCTCCTTCGTGATCGGCGATTTAATGTCTTTCTGGCTTTTTTGTCCTGCCTCCAGCGTCTCCAGGGAAGACAGGTGAGGCAAAGCCAGGATCACCGTATAGATCAGGAAAAAAGTGAAACCATAGACGATTCGGCGTGTTGTCCGGTATTGCCAAATCTTACGCAGTGCCAGCGTCAACAGGGCCGTGATTTGGCTGTAGGCCACCCGATTTCACCTCATCTATCTCCCTGACCACCCCGGTCTTCATAGTCCTCATAGGCGCGAATGATCCGGCCGACAAGAGGGTTGCGCACCACATCTCCCGTGGTAAAGAAATGAAAAGCGAGTCCTTCAATACCCTGCAGAATTTTCTGCACAGTCACAAGCCCCGAGTTTGCGCCCCGGGGCAAATCCACCTGTGTGATATCGCCGGTAACTACGGCTTTTGATCCGAAACCGATGCGCGTCAAAAACATCTTCATCTGTTCCGGCGTTGTGTTTTGGGCCTCGTCAAGGATGATGAAGGAATCGTCCAGGGTGCGTCCCCGCATGTAGGCCAGCGGCGCGATCTCGATGATGCCCCGCTCCATGTATTTCTGAGTCGGCTCAGCCCCCATGGTGTCAAAGAGTCCGTCATAGAGGGGGCGCAGATAGGGGTCCACCTTTTCCTGCAGATCCCCAGGCAGAAAGCCCAGCTTTTCCCCAGCCTCCACCGCCGGCCGAGTCAGGATGATCCGGTTGACTTCCTTATTCTTCAGGGCCAGCACAGCCATGACGACGGCCAGATAGGTTTTGCCCGTTCCAGCCGGCCCGATGCCGAAGATGATCTGGTTTTGGCGGATAACCTGCAGGTATTTCCGCTGCCCCAGTGTTTTCGCTTTGATCTGCTTCCCCCGCGGTGTCGTCATCACCACATCGCCGAGAGCCTCGGCGATCAGGGGTTGATGGCCTTCATTGACCAGTCGGAAGGCGTACTCGATCTCGCCCTGTCCGACCTCTTGTCCGGCTCGGATGAGGCCGATCAGTTGTTCAATCAGCCGCGTCGCCGCCTCGACAACCGGTCGCGCGCCTGTAACGATGATCTCGGCGCCGCGGGCCACGATTTTAGCGCCACTCAAACGTTCGATCAACCGCAAGTTTTCATCGCGGTGGCCGAAAAGTCCGACGGCCTCCCAATTGTCTTCGAGATGGATTCGTTGCTCATGGCTCGATGCCGACAGGTTCGTCCAACCTCCTGTGACGCCCCGCGCCCGTTATGGGCCCGCTTCGATCGACTGGGGAACGGCGATGTCCTCCAGCACTTCCACGGACACCTTCACCTTGACCCTTTCCGGAGGAGCCGGTTGGGGAAGCACCATTTCACGCAGCACTCGGGCTCCCGGCGGCAACAGACCGCTGACGGCCTGCCTGGCTTTTTCCTGCGCCGCCGCCAACGCCTCTTGAGCGGTCCGTTCCTGCCGGAAGGCGCGCAATTCATGATACTCTGTTTTTATTATTTCGACGGGTATGCCGAGATTCCTCCATAATGAAGGAGTTCTCATGGAAACCTCTTCTGATCCTGTAGGATAGGGGTTGTTGCGCGGACCTTTTATGATGATTTCCTGATTTCCCCACTTTATGCGCCATTGTTCGCTCACGGCGCCAGTCGGAACGGTTCCCTCCAAAAGGACCGGCTCTTCGATCCATTGATCATAAGAGACCTTGGCCCAAACCTCTCCACGAGCCTGCACCTTCTCCAGCAGCTTGGGCGGCGTCGGTTTTTCCTCTGCCTGTGTGTGGGCGGCCGGCTTGTGATCATAGAGCAGCCCGGAAATCACTACCTGGTCTTTAGCGACACGCTCGCCCTCGGCGACTTTCCCTTCGCCGACAAGCACCATCAGCCGTTGGATAACGCCGCTCTTGGCGGCAACAATATGGCAGGGGCCGTTCACCACCGGCTTTTTGGGCAACACCTTCTCCTGCACCTCGATGACGACGCGGGTGCCTTTGGCTGTGACCCCCACCCATTCCAGTCCGGGGAAAGCGCCCATGAGCGAATGCTCGGCCTCCCGCACATCGATCAGCGGTCGCCAGCTTCCGACGCGAATCCCTTTTTCACGAGCCACTTGCAAAAGCTGCTGCTTCTCCACCCGATCATTGCCGATCACATCGACATCCCAGACGAAGGTGGACATGATCAGAATCGTCAACACGAATGAAAAAACGCCGATGACAAGGGAGCGCTTCCGTTTCAATGTAGAGGCATAAAAGGGCCAGCCGTAGCGCGACTGGATGCGCATGCGGCTGCCTGATTTGCGCGCCACATGGCGGAGGGAACGAAAGCCGTCCATCCGCACCTTTGCCGACAGGCGGCCTGACGCCTCCCGCCGCAGGTCATAAAGGGGGATCCCCCGGCTCGCCGCCAGGTTGATGAATTTTTCTAGTTGCGATCCCTCGATTCGTATCCCTAAAAAGCCGATCCAGTAAGACCACCAACGGCGCAGCATGTCCTTCCCTCCGGTCATTTCGAATAGTTTAACTGACGGATGCGTCCTTCCACCACCAGTTCTTCGGGCAGGATCGTGCGGAGGACCAGTTGTTCCCCGACGATCTCCAACTGACCTCCGGTGATGCCGATGCGGATACGGTCATCGCTATACTCGACGATGCCCCGGTGATTCTCCAACACCAGTTGCACGTTCCCAATCATGCTGATCTTCGGGTAATCCAAGAGCACATCTTTGGGCATCTCCAGGAATCCGGCCAATGCCTTCTGCAGCCGCTGCTTGCCCCGTTCCCAGGCCATGCTCCGCACTCCTTTCCATCCTTGTCCATACTTATGCCAAAAGGAGCGAGATCATGCCCCGGCGTCGGGCTGGCGCCAGTGCCTGCCGTAGAAAAGCATCCAAAAGAAGGGCGCAAAAAAAGAACCCTTGCAGGTGTTTCTGCAAGGGTTCTTCATCCGTCACCGGGGTTGTACAGCTGTCAGCCAAGGAGTTCCTTGACAATTTGGTTTACCAGTTTACCGTCGGCGCGACCTTTGACTTTTGGCATCAGAACTCCCATGACCTTGCCCATGTCTTTGGGACTCTGAGCGCCTGTCACCGTCACAGCCTCCCGCACCAGCGCGCGGACCTCTTCTTCGGAAAGTTGTTGGGGAAGATACGCGGTGAGAAGCGTGATTTCTTGTTTCAACGCTTCTACGGCATCAGAGCGGCCCGCTTTTTCATACTCGGCGATGGAATCGCGGCGCTGTTTCACTTCCCGGGCAAGCACATCGATGGTCTCTTCTTCCGTGAGATCGCGCCGTTTATCGATTTCCACTTTTTGAACGGCGGACCGAGCCATGCGAACGACAGAGAGGCGGAACTTGCCGGCCTCTTTGTCCTTCATCGCCTGCTTCATGTCCTCCATCAAACGTTCCTTCAGCGACATAAGCTCACCATTCCTCAGGTGGTCTTCCGTTTCCGGGCTGCCTCTGATTTTTTCTTCCGTTTCACACTGGGTTTGACATAGTGTTCACGCTTGCGGCATTCCGATAAAACGCCCGCTTTCTGGCAGGAGCGCTTAAAACGCCGCAGGGCGCTATCTAAAGTCTCATTTTTACCTACTCGTACTTCGCTCATTCCGCTTCCCTCCCCCCGCTGGTATCTATGATGCCGGGTCCAGGCTGTGCTTGGTGCGGCGAACGGTCGTGTGCTGTAAACAAGATACACACAGTCTACATTATACTTCCAGGGAGCGAAAGCGTCAACCGGGGAGTTGTTGCCGTTTTATCCCGGCGGCCAAGCCAAGGCCCTTCCGGCCAACAGATGGATATGGAGGTGAAAAACGGTCTGACCGGCATCGGCGCCGGTATTGATCACGATCCGGAAATTATCCTTCTCCAGGCCCATCTTTTCGGCAATCTTGGGGGCGGCCAGCAGGAGTTGGCCCAACAGTCCCTGGTGGTCAGGGGTGGCTTCCGCCACAGAAGCGATGTGTTCCCGGGGGATGATCAGGATATGGGTCGGCGCCACCGGATTGATGTCACGGAAGGCAACAACCTGATCGTCTTCATAAACGAGTTGGGCTGGAATCTCCCGCCGGACGATCTTGCAAAAAATGCAATCGCTCAACAACTTCACCCCCTTTGCCGTGTTTGGCGCCATTACACATCAACCGGCAGGCCGTCGAGGGCGCCATCAGGCCGGACCTGAAGCAAACGCACCGGAACCAGGTCTTCCCGTTCGATCGCCCATGACCTTTCCCGTGCAAGGTGTTGCGTCGGCATATCAAAGAGGACTTTCAGGTAGTTGTCCGTATGGCCCGTCCAGAGGCCGCCAACCTGTTCCTCCGCCAGGACCTCCCGGACTTGACCGACAAAACCTTGGGCGTATTCGGCGGCCAACCGGCGCGCCATTTGGCCCAGGCGCTGAGCGCGCTCTTGCTTGACAGCCGGGGCGATCTGGCCGGGAAAGGTGGCCGCCGGTGTGCCACGGCGCGGTGAATAGGGAAAGACATGCAATCCCGCCAAGCCGGCCGCGTGGCAGAGTTCCTCCGACATCAGATACTCGGCCTCGCTCTCACCGGGAAAACCGACGATGACATCGCTGGTGATCGCCACGCCGGGGATCATCTGTTGAATCTTTCGCGCTACATCAAGAAAATCCTGCCGGCGGTAGCGGCGGCCCATCCGTTCCAGCACAGCATCAGAGCCCGATTGCAAGGGGATGTGGAAGTGGGGACAGACACGGGGGTGGACGATGGCCTCCAAAAGTTCCGGCGTGAACTCCTGCGGCTCCACAGAGCCGACACGGATGCGCCGCAGGCCGTCAATGCGGCAAAGGGCGGCGATCAGTGTGGCGAGATCGGTATCAGTGTCGCTCCCATATGCGCCCAGGTGAATCCCCGACAGGACAATCTCCTTGAAGCCCTCCTCGGCGAGCCGTTCGGCTTCCTCGACAACGCTCTCCCTCCTGCGGCTGCGCACAGGGCCGCGGGCGTAGGGGATGATGCAATAGGTGCAGTAGAGGTTGCAGCCATCCTGTATTTTCATGGTCGCCCGGGCGCGGGACCGTTCGGCCACAGCGGGCAGTTCTTCAAAGCGCTCGATCTGCTGCGAGTCAAACACGGTGTTGACCTGCTCACCGCTGCGCTGGTGGGCTTCCACCAGATCGACGATTGCGCTGCGCCGGTCTGTGCCGACGACGATATCGACGCCCTCGATGGTCCGGACCTCATCGGCAGCCGTCTGGGCATAACAGCCGGTGACGACGACGACCGCCTCCGGGTTCTGCCGGTTAGCCCTGCGAATGGCCTGTCGGGATTTCCGATCGCTCAGGTGGGTCACGGTGCAGGTATTGACGACATAGACATCGGCTGGCTCATCAAAAGGCACGATGGCATAACCGCGGGCCTTGAACATGCCGGCGATGGCGTCTGTTTCGCCTTGGTTGACTTTGCAGCCGAGGGTATGGAATGCTGCGGTGGGCTCTCCGGGATTCATCCCCAATCCCCCAGTTCGTACATGATGGCCGCGAGAGCGGCGATGCCCGCCGTCTCGGTCCGTAATATCCGGGGGCCGAGGCCGACAGATCGAGCGCCTTTTCCCTGCGCTTGGACAACCTCTGCCGCCGTCAATCCGCCTTCCGGACCGATCGCCAGTCCAAGGATTTTGGGGGAGCCATCACTGAGACTGCCCTCCTCACGGAGGTCAGCAAGAACCTGCTTCAGTCCCTTTCCTCGCTCTTCCTCCCAGGGGATCAGCAGGGGACAAGCCTCATCCCAACGGGCGATCACCTCTGACCAGGGTGCCGGGGTCTGCACCTCCGGGATGACCGTGCGGCGGCACTGTTTCGCCGCTTCCCGGGCGATCTTCTGCCAGCGGTCGCGCCGCTCCTTCGCCTTGGCGGCGTCAAGACGCACGACAGACCGTTCGGTCAAAACGGGAAGGATGGTGCCCACACCGAGTTCAGTGGCTTTTTGGATCACCAGATCCATCTTTTCGCCCTTGGCGACGCCCTGAAGCAGACAAAGACGGACCGGCGCCTCCCGGGAAGCGCCGGTAGGCAACAGACCTTCGAGAACAGCTTGATCGCCCTTGATCTCAGCGACAAAGGCGGTAAACTCGTTCCCCTGCCCGTCAAAGGCGAGGACCTGGTCGCCGACGCGCAGGCGCAACACCCGGGTGAGATGGAGACTCTCCTCCCGGTCAAGGCGCAGGCGCTCGTCTATCCGATTCATTGGATCAAAGAGAAATCGGTGCATCAGTCACGCCCCGGTTCAAGCTTCTGTTGATCCGCCAGCCTTGCGGGCGACGAGGGCGGCCCATTCGCCATGGCTGATCAGCTCTTCAATGGTGAATCCGTTCTCCGTCATCGCTTCAACAACATCATCGAGACGGTTCTGGATGATCCCCGAAGCGATCATGATCCCCTCGGGGGCAAGCACAGCCCCTGCCTGGGGGGCCAGGCGGATGATCACATCGGCGATGATGTTGGCCACCAGAATATCGGCCTGTTCCTCCAACCCGGCCAGCAGGTCGTTGCGGCGGACTTCCACGATGCCGTCGACCTGGTTCAAGGCCGCATTTTCCTGGGCCGTGGCGACAGCTACGGGATCATTGTCGACAGCCAGAACCTTTTTGGCGCCCAGCAACGCCGCAGCGATGGACAGCACGCCAGAACCCGTCCCCACATCGAGGACACGCGCTTCCGAATGGACATAGTCCTCGAGAGCGCGAATGCACATGACCGTTGTCGGATGGGTGCCTGTGCCGAAGGCCATTCCCGGATCGATGGAGATGACCAGGTCATCATCACTAGCCACATAGGCTTCCCAAGTCGGACGGATGACGACGCGACGGCCGACTTTTTCCGGTTTAAAAAAGGCTTTCCAGGCATGGGCCCAGTCGTCCTCATGAAGGTCCGTCATCGTCCAGGCATGGGCGGGCCATTCTTCGGAGCGTTCCCGCGCCGACAGCTCTTCCTGTAACGCCGCCAGCCGGTCTTCCAGCATATCGTCGATGGCCAGGTATGTCTTCACCCGGATCATGCCTTCCGGCACATCTGGGATCTCCACATCATGAAGATCCCAGACATTGCTCTCAATGTAGCTGGCGATCAATTGGGGATCCTCGATGACCATCCCCATAGCCCCGACTGTTTCAAAAATCTCGGCCATCGCGTCGGCATTTTCCTGCCGGGTGGTGATGGCGATCTCACGCCATTTCAACAGCGATACACCCTTCCCCGCCGGTTAAGCCGGTCCTCACATGAAGGCGTCTTTCATCTTTTCAAAAAAAGACTTCTCTTTTTCTGACTCAATGTTCTCCGCCTTCAGGGTGCGCCCGAACTCCCGCAGCAATTCCTTTTGTTTATCACTCAACCGGGTCGGCACGGTCACCTTGACCTCGATCCGCTGATCGCCCCGCCCGGTACCCCGGAGCCGCTTGATACCCTTGCCGCGGATGCGGAAGACGGCGCCTGTCTGGGTTCCTTCCGGGATCTTTAGAGATACCTTGCCGTCCAGGGTCGGCACCTCGATCTCTGCGCCCAAAGTCGCCTGGACGAAGTTGATGGGAACCTGACAGATCACATCATCGTTGTCGCGTTCAAAAAAGGTGTGGGGCTGCACTTCAATAAAGACGTAAAGATCGCCCGGCGGTCCGCCCTTATCGCCGGCTTCGCCTTCACCGGTGACGCGGATTCGCGTTCCCGTATCGACGCCGCCGGGCGCCTTGACCTTAATGCGTTTCCGCTTGCGGACCTTTCCCTGGCCGCCGCAGTGGAGACAAGGCTTGCTGATGATCTTCCCGTCGCCGCCACAGGTGGGACAGGTGCGAACCGTCTGCATATTGCCGAGCAGCGTCTTGGCGACGGTGGCTACCCGCCCTGAACCGTTGCAGGTGGTGCAGGTGGTGACCGATGTCCCCGGTTCGGCGCCGCTGCCGCCGCAGACGTCACAGGACTCCAACCGCGGGATGTCGACCTCTTTTTCCACGCCAAAGGCAGCCTCTTCAAAGGTGATGGACAGGTTGAACCGCAGGTCATTCCCCTTCTGGGGACCTCGCCGCTGGCCGCCGCCACCGAAGCCGCCGCCAAAAAACATGTCGAAGATGTCGCCAAAGCCGCCCATGTCCGCTCCGCCTTCGCCAAAACCGCCATACCCGCCGGGGCCGGCATGGCCGAACTGGTCGTAACGGGCGCGTTTCTCCTGATCCGACAGCACCTCATAGGCTTCGTTGATCTCTTTGGTTTTTTCTTCGGCTAATGCTTTGTCGGGGTGGACATCGGGGTGAAATTCCTTGATCAACCGGCGGTAGGCCTTTTTGATCTCCGTCTCCCCAGCGTCCCGCCCAATGCCTAACACCTCATAGTAATCTCGTTTGCTCATCCTTGTCCCCTCCCCCCGGTAAAAGCATCGACAGGGGGGCTAAGCCCCCCGGTCGCCTGAATCAGGATTTTTTCTTATCGTCATCGATGACAGTATAATCGGCGTCGACTACATTGTCATCTTTTTTCTCTTCTCCGCCAAAACCGCCGGGAGCGCCTTCGGGTCCCGCGCCAGGCGCGCCGGCGGCGCCGGCTTGCTGGTAGAGCTTGGTGGACAGTTCATACACGACGGTCGTCAGGGCTTCCGTCTTTTTCTTGATCTCGTCCAGGTCTTTTCCTTCGAGGGCTTTTTTCAGTTCTTCCCTCGCCGCCTCGATTTTTTCCTTATCGGCCGCCTCTACTTTATCGCCCAGGTCTTTCACGGTCTTTTCGGCCTGATAGACCATGGAGTCGGCTTGGTTGCGGATCTCCACTTCTTCTTGACGTTTCCGGTCCTCTTCGGCGTGCAGTTCAGCGTCTTTGACCATCTTTTCGATGTCGTCCTTAGAGAGACCTGTCGAAGCGGTGATGGTGATCTTCTGTTCGTTGCCAGTGGCCTTGTCTTTGGCGCTGACGTGAACAATGCCGTTGGCGTCGATGTCGAACTTGACCTCGATCTGGGGGATGCCGCGCGGCGCCGGAGCGATGCCGCTCAGGTGGAAGCGGCCGAGGGTCTTGTTCTCGCCGGCGAACTTGCGTTCACCCTGCAGGACATGGACCTCGACGGAGGTCTGATTGTCGGCGGCGGTGGTGAAGGTCTCGCTCTTGCTGGAGGGGATCGCCGTGTTGCGCGGGATGAGCACGGTGCAGATGCCGCCGAGGGTCTCGATGCCCAAGGAAAGGGGCGTTACGTCGGCCAGGACGATGCCCTTCACCTCGCCGCCGAGCACACCGGCCTGAATGGCGGCGCCCATGGCAACGACTTCGTCGGGGTTGATGCCTTTGAAGGGTTCTTTGCCCAGGTATTTGCGGATGGCTTCCTGTACGGCGGGGATCCGGCTGGATCCGCCGACGAGGATGACCTTGTCGATGTCTTTCGGTTCCATTTTCGCGTCTCTCAGGGCTTGGCGGGTGGGGCCCATAGTCATTTCGACGAGATCAGCCGTCATCTCGTCAAACTTGGCCCGTGAAAGGGTCATGTCCAAGTGCTGCGGGCCATCGGCAGTGGCGGTGATGAAGGGCAGGTTGATGTTCGTCGACATGACGCCGGACAGCTCGATCTTGGCTTTTTCGGCGGCTTCCTTGAGGCGCTGCATGGCCATCTTGTCGCCGCGGAGGTCGACGCCCGTTTCTTTCTTGAATTCGGCAACCATCCAGTTGATGACCTTTTCGTCGAAGTCGTCGCCGCCGAGGCGGTTGTTGCCGGAGGTCGCTTTCACCTCAAAGATGCCGTCGCCCAGTTCAAGGATGGAGACGTCAAAGGTGCCGCCGCCCAGGTCGTAAACGAGGATGGTGTGGTCTTCGCCTTTGTCGACGCCGTAGGCCAGGGCGGCTGCTGTCGGTTCGTTGATGATGCGCAGGACTTCCAGACCGGCGATGGCGCCGGCGTCTTTGGTGGCCTGGCGCTGGGAGTCGGTGAAGTAAGCGGGAACGGTGATGACGGCCTGGGTGACCGTTTCGCCCAGGTAGGCTTCGGCGTCCGATTTCAGCTTCTGCAGGATCATGG
The DNA here is from genome assembly GCF_009877435.1 of Heliomicrobium gestii. NCBI lineage: Bacteria > Bacillati > Bacillota > Clostridia > Eubacteriales > Heliobacteriaceae > Heliomicrobium > Heliomicrobium gestii. Next base: position 48,476 of record NZ_WXEX01000014.1, read on the forward strand.
CCGAGATCTCTTGGGGGGTGTAGTTCTTGTCATCGATCTTGACTTTATGATCAGTGCCCATGTGCCGTTTGATCGAAATGATCGTCCGATCAGGGTTGGTGATCGCTTGCCGTTTGGCTACTTGACCGACGAGTCGCTCCCCTGTCTTGGAAAAACCGACGACCGACGGGGTTGTCCGGGCGCCTTCCTTGTTGGCGATGACGACAGACTCGCCGCCTTCCAGCACGGCGACACAGGAGTTGGTTGTGCCGAGGTCGATACCGATAATCTTACCCATGTGCGAAACCTCCTATTTTTCTTTGCCATTTACAGGTTGGCGTGATATTGCTTCTTCTGGGTGATCTATGTTGAAGGCTAGCCGCCCTTGGCCACTTTCACCATCGCCGGCCGAAGGACTTTCGATTTGAAGAGATAGCCTTTTTGCAGCTCCTCCATGATCATCCCGTCGGCGAAACGCTCATCGGCTTCACCGAACATGACCGCCTCGTGGGACTGGGGATCGAAGTCGGCGCCAACGGCTTCCATCGCCTGGAGACCTTCTTTGGTCAGGATATCGGTGAACTGGCGCTCGATCATGGCCACACCGGAAAGCAGATTTTCAGCGGCACCGGCCTTTTCCATGGCCGCTAGGGCGCGCTGGAAGTTGTCCAGAACGGGCAATAGCTTTTTGACGAGTCCCTCGTTGGCGTAGGTGCCCAACTCTTCTTTTTCTTGACGGGTCCGCCGGCGGAAGTTGTCAAAATCGGCCTGGAGGCGGAGATAGCGGTTTTCCCAATCCTGCAACTCCTGTTTGGCCTTATCGAGTTCTTCCCGAGTCTTGGCCACTTCCGAAATGAATCGGCCGAATTCCTCAGCCGCGGCGGCCTGACGCTCCTCCTCAGAAAGGGAAATATCGTCTCCGTCCACTGCGGCCTCTGTCGCTTCATCCTGTGCGACAGCGCCCTTTTCCGGCTGACCGGCGGCCTCCGCAGCCGCTTCCGAAGCGGAACGGTTCACAGCGGCGTTATCCCCGGAGGCTTCCGCGTCTATCTTGTTATGATCCTTTTTCTCTTCGATGGTCACCAGTCTCCCTCCCCACGGTTGCTGCCTGAATCGGGACGTTCTTCCCGTTTTTTAATGATCGTGTCAATGCGCAGGATCGCCTCTGCGACCTCACCGGCGGCTTTCAAGGCGTGCATCTTGACATGGGCCGGATCGATGACCCCGAGTTCCCACATGTCGGCCAACTCGCCATTGTCGCAGTTGATCGAAAGGGTGTCGCTGTTCTGCTCCATCTGAGCGGCGATGACATCGCCCAGCTTCTCCAGGGGATTAAAACCGGCATTGGTGATGATCTGAGAAAAGGGCTTCTTCAGCGCTGCCACGACGCAGTCGAGGCCATAGGCGGCCATCCCGCGCGTCTCACGGCGTACTTCTTCCATCTGACGAGCCACCGCCAGTTCGACAGCGCCGCCGCCGGGAACGAGACCGCCTTTGATGGCCGCCTGCACCGCCGAAGCGGCATCCCTGGCGATGCGCTCCCGCTCGCCGACAACTTCTTCTGTGGCGGCGCCCACGAGGATCGTTGCCACCGGTTTGCCGCTTCCCTGTAGGATACAGAGATGCTCCAGCTTCTCATCGACAACGATGGCGCCTGCCTTGCCCAGGTAGCGGGTCAAATCGGCGGGATCGCGCTTCAGACCTGTGCGCTTGATCGCCCGGGCGCCTGTATGTTCGGCTGCCTTTCTCAACTCCTTGCTGGCAACACGCTGGATGACCAGCACGCCGGCATCGGTGAGGATCTCCTCTGCCATATCTTCCACGCCCCGGTCCACAAGGACCGCCTTGACGCCGAGGGCGACGATTTTGCGGACATTCTCCAGGAATTCCTGCTGTTTTTGACGGTACCAGTTGAAGCCTGCCTCTGTTGCGAGGGCCTCTTCCTCCAGTTCTTCCGGTTCCAGGGCGTCATCGATGATCAGGACGGTGGCGTCCTGAAGCTTCTTCGGCATGTCCTCATTCATGGGCGTCTTATTGATGATCACGCCGGAGAGAACCTGGTTATCGGCGCCTTCACGGGCGCGAATCGTCTCCGAGAGCTTAAAGCCCGATTCGTGGAGCTTCTCTTCACCGACAAGGCGAGCCGCTTCCACAACCAGGCGGGCGATGTCCTGGTGTTCTCGGCCGGCCACAAGGGCCACCTTCTCCAGCATGGGGTCCATGACGCCCCGGACAGGACGGGCATGGCGCTGGAACATCTCGACGGCGTTTTTGACGCCCGCCTTCAACCCTTCGATCACGCGGGACACAGGGACGCCCTTGGTCACCTGGTTGACCCCTTCGTTGATCAGACTTCCGGCCAGCACTGTCGCTGTCGTCGTCCCATCGCCGATCTCGGACTGTTGGGCGCGGGCCATCTTGATCAGCATCCTCGCCGCCGGGTGGTTGACTTCCATCAACTGCAGGATGGTGACGCCATCGTTGGTGATGACCACATCGCCAAACTTGTCGACAAGCATCGTGTCCAGCCCTTTTGGGCCGAGGGTGCCTTCGACGGCGCTGGCAATGGCGCGGATGGCGTTGGCGTTGGTCATCAATGCCGCTAATCGTTCATCCACTTCGGTGTTGTTGCTCACTTGCTTGACACTCAACGCTGATTCCTCCAAGTCTCTTCCGAAAAGGCAGGGAAATAGGGACTTCTTGCGGACAAAAAGCCCCTACCTTTTTCAGAACCTCTAGCGATTGAACATTTTTTTCAGAGCCGCCGAAAGTTGTTCCGTCAAGCCTTCCACCACGGCGATGGATTTGGAGTATTCCATCCGCGTCGGACCGATCAGGCCGATGACGCCGAGGACTTCGCCATCCAACTGGTAGGAAGCGGTGACCATGGAACAGTTGCGAAAACCTTCGTGGCGGTTTTCCGTGCCGATCTTGATGTGGATGCCCTCTTCGGGGTTGTCGTGCATCAACTCGCGCACGGTATGATGTTGTTCTAGTATGCCCAAAAGGGTCTGGAGTTTTTCCACATCTTTGAATTCAGGCTGTTTGAAGATGTTCATGGTGCCCCCCAGAAAGACCCGTTCCTCGCTTTCGCCAAGCAACGCTTCATCGATCAGTTCGAGCGATCGGGAGAGCACCTGTTTTTGCTTCTTCAATGCCTCATTGAGTTCCAAACAGAGGGACGCCCGGACCTGAGCCATCGTCAATCCCTGCAGGCGCTCGTTGATCAACGCCGACACTTTTTGCAGGTCTTCCGGCGTCATCGACTCAGGGATGTCAAGGAGTTTGTTTTCCATGACACCGGCTGAGGTGACGACGACAACGACCGCCTTCGTCGGCATGAGCGGGAAAAAGTGAATCTGCTGAAAGGTCGTCTTCCCCACCTGGGGACCCAGCACGACAGCGGTGTAGTTGGTCAACTTGGCCAGGAGGTTGGTCGTCTGCTGCATGATGCTGTTGACTTCCTGCAGACGCTCCGACATGGCTTGTTGCACCCTCTGGAGTTCCTCCGGATTGAGGGTCTCCCGCTCCATCAGACAGTCAACGAAATACCGGTAGCCGTAATCAGAGGGGATGCGACCGGACGAGGTGTAGGGCTGCTCGATCAGGCCCAATTCCTCCAGGTCGGACATCTCGTTGCGGATGGTGGCAGGACTGACGCCGAGGTCATACTTGCGGGCAATGGTGCGGGAGCCGACGGGTTCCGCCGTGGATACGTAGTCTTGAATAATAGCCCAGAGAACTTTCTGCTTGCGATCATTCATCTGCATCCCGGAACACCTCCCGTTGTTAGCACTCGATGAAGGCGAGTGCTAACCTCTACCGTAAAAAATACCACCGCGAAATTCGCTTGTCAATACTTGGGGAAGTCCGCCGCCTTTCAGTCCAGATAGCGCGCCATGATTTCATTGGCGATCAGATAGGAGCGCGGCGCCAGGGAGATCGTTGTTCCATCATAGTCTATCCACCCCTGGCGGGAGAGATCTGCTGACAGTCTATGCCATTTTTCGAATGTTGTATCGTCCAGGCCGTACTCGCCGGCGACCGCCGTCAGGCTGACGCCCCTCATCGTGCGCAAACCGAGGATGATGGCCTCCTGGGCCGCCACTAGCGCCGATAAACCTTCCTCCTCGATAGGGAGGAAGGTTTCGCCTTTTTGAAAGGCATGAACAAAGGCGCTGCTGTCAGCGGGCCAGGACCAGCGCTGCAGGCCGGCGGCAGAGACGGCGCCGCTGCCAAAGCCGAGGTAGTCGCCTCGCCGCCAGTAGTTTAGGTTGTGGCGGCACTCCCGGCCAGGGCGGGCGAAATTGGACAGTTCGTACTGTGCCAGTCCGGCTGACTTCAGGATCTGACGGGCCGCCTCGTACATCTCCACCTCAAGATCCTCGTCACAGGGATTTGCCAGGCCCCGGTTCATCCACTCAGCCAGAGGCGTTCCCGCCTCAGCTTTGAGGTTGTAGAGAGACAGATGGGCAGGGGCCAAGCCAAGGGCCAATTCGAGGGACAGTCGCCAATCTTCCAGGGTCTGACCGGGGATGCCGTAGATCAGATCGAGGCTGATGTTGTCAATGCCGATTTTGCGGGCCAAAGCGACGGCCTCGGTCACATCGGCAAGGCGCTGCCGGCGGCCCAAGAAGGCGAGCAGGCGAGGCTGAAAGGCCTGCACGCCCAGGGAGATGCGGTTGCAGCCGGCCTCGGCCCAGGAAGCTAATTCTCGCTCATCAACGGTCCCCGGGTTGGCTTCGATGGTGATTTCGGCAGGGGTTTCCGCGCTCCCCCGCCGCTCGTCCAGTCCATAACAGCGCCGCAGGGTCTCCAGGATCTGCGCGCCGGCGGCGCCGGGCAGGAGGGTGGGCGTTCCGCCGCCAAAAAAAACCGTCGCCGGCCCCGATGGGAGGCGGCGGCGCCAATGGCCCGCCTCCCTTTCCATCTGGCCGATGACGGCGTTTCCGTAAGCCATCCGGAATGTTTTATCGGCCGGATGGGAATAAAAATCGCAATAGGCGCACTTGCTGCGGCAGAAGGGGACATGGACGTAGACGCCCCAGCCTGCTCTCAGGTGTTGCGCCGCCGAGAGGGCGTGCCCTCGCTCCGGCAGGTTCTGACGCTCCGTGATGTTCCGGTGATCGCTCATGTTGTTCCGTCCTACTTGTCGATACTCAGGACGGCCATGAAGGCCTCTTGGGGGATCTCCACGTTCCCCACCTGTTTCATCCGCTTTTTGCCCTCTTTTTGCTTTTCCAGCAGTTTGCGTTTCCGGGAGATGTCCCCGCCGTAGCACTTGGCGAGAACGTTTTTGCGGATCGCCTTGATGGTCTCACGGGCGATGACCTTGTTGCCGATGACGGCCTGGATGGGCACCTCAAACATCTGCCGGGGAATGAGGTCCTTCAGCTTGTCGGCCAGCGCCCGGCCGCGGTTATAGGCGCGATCGCGGTGAACGATGATGGAGAAGGCGTCGATCAGGTCGCCGTTCAGGAGGATATCCAGCTTCACCAGTTCGGAAACGCGGTAGCCGATCAGTTCATAGTCCAGCGAGGCGTAGCCCTTGGTGCGCGACTTCAACTGGTCAAAGAAATCAAAGATGATCTCCGCCAGCGGCAGTTCGTAGATCAGCATGACACGCTGGCCGGCAATGTAATCCATGTTGATGAAGGAGCCCCGTTTTTCCTGGCAGAGCTCCATGACGGCGCCGACAAAGTCGGAAGGCACCATAATTGACGCTTTCACATAGGGCTCTTCGATCGTCTCGATCTTCTGGGTCGGCGGTAGTTTCGTCGGGTTGTCGACGAGGATCACCTCGCCGTCGGTCTGGTTGACCCTGTAGATGACGTTGGGCGCTGTCGTGATCAGGTCAAGGTCAAACTCCCGCTCCAGCCGCTCCTGGACGATCTCCATGTGCAACAGGCCGAGAAAGCCGCAACGGAAGCCGAAACCGAGAGCCACCGATGTCTCCGGTTCGTAGATCAGGGCGGCGTCGTTCAGGCGGAGTTTGTCCAGGGCGTCGCGCAGGTCTTCGTAATCGGCGCCTTCAACGGGATAGAGGCCGCAATAGACCATGGGCGTCACCTGGCGGTAGCCAGGCAGCGGTTCCTTGGCGGGATGATCGGCGTCAGTGATCGTATCGCCTACCCGGGTGTCTTTGACGTTTTTGATAGAGGCGACAATGAATCCGACCTCGCCGGAGGAGAGTTGCTCCACCTGTCGCGGCGCCGGGGTAAACACGCCCACCTCTGTTACCTCGAAGTTCTTCCCGGTCGACATCATCTTGATCTTGGTGCCTTTTTTCACGGTGCCTTCGACGACGCGGACATAGGAGATGGCGCCCTTGTAGGCGTCATAAAAAGAATCGAAGATCATGCACTGCAGCGGCGACGTCGAATCGCCCTTCGGCGGCGGAACCTTGGCGACGATGGCTTCCAAGGTCTCTTCGATGCCGATGCCGGCCTTGGCGGAAGCGAGGATGGCGTCAGAGGCGTCCAGGCCGATGACATCTTCAATCTCCTGCTTGACCCGGTCAGGCTCGGCGCTGGGCAGATCGATCTTGTTGACGACCGGAATGATCTCCAGGTCGTTCTCCAGGGCCAGATAGACGTTAGCCAGCGTCTGAGCCTCGATGCCCTGAGCAGCGTCGACAACCAGCAACGCCCCTTCGCAAGCGGCGAGGGATCGAGAAACCTCATATGTGAAATCCACGTGGCCCGGGGTATCGATCAGGTTCAGTGTATACACCTGGCCATCTTTCGCCTTGTACTGAAGACGGACGGCCTGCAGTTTGATGGTAATGCCCCGTTCCCGCTCCAGATCCATCGAGTCAAGGACCTGGTCTTCCATCTCACGTTCCGTCAGCGCCCCGGTAAATTCCAGGATGCGGTCGGCAAGGGTCGATTTGCCGTGGTCAATATGGGCGATAATGCAAAAATTTCGAATGTTGGCTTGCGCCTGTCCCATAATTCGAAAAGCCTCCCTTGCCAATTGCACAGACATATGCAATATATTATAACTCATTTCACTGGGGGCAAACAACGACAATCGGCCAGCCAATCGCTGCATTTTGAAAATAGGCAAGGCCTGCACCGCGGGGTGTAGGCCCTCTACCGTCGCGTAAACCGGCTGAGGAAGGTGCGCGCAACCATATCCGCTTCTTCCATCTTCATTAAATAGGTCGCCAGGGCATAAACGCCGGCGCCGGCGGACACGGTGATCGTCAACAAAACCAGTTGGCCCGTCAGGGTGGTCATGTCCACCAGAGCGCCGATAAATTGCTGCAACGCCATAATAACAGCCCCCATGATCGCCGAGGCGGTGAGGGTTTTTGCCAGGGACATCATCAGCCGGCCGCCGTCGATGGATCGCAGGGCCCGCCGCGCCAGGATCAGGAAAAGGCCAAAGGCGACGATGGCGCTGAGGGAGAAGGCCATGGCCACCCCTTCGGCGCCCCAGTAGCGAATCATGACCAAGCTGAGGGCGGTGTTGACGACAAGGATGATCGTGCTGACCCGAACCGGTATCGACGGTCGCTGCAAGGCGTAAAAGACGCGAGGAAGCAACTGGTTGGCGCCCTGGGCAAAGAGGCCGATCAGAAAGAAGAGCAACACCGAGGCTGTGGCCAAGGTGGCCGTATGATCGAACTTATCCCGTTCAAAGAGCACCTGTACGATCGGGACGCGCAGGATGGCCATGCCGACGGCGGCAGGGACGGTGATGTAGATAACAGTGCGCAAGCCCAGTGACAAGTTTCGACGGAAGTCGAGCCATTCCCGGCGGGCAGCGGCGCTCGTCAGGCTGGGAAAAACGGCCACCGAGATGGCGATGGCAAACACCCCAAGGGGCAACTGCATGAGCCGGTTCGCCCAGCGAAGGGCCGAAATCGATCCCGGTTCCAGGGCGGAGGCCAGGTTTTGGTTGATGATGTCCTGGATCTGGCCGATCGACAGGCCGAGGAGAGCCGGTCCCATGAGTTTTGCGATCTGGAGGACACCAGGATGGTCAAGGCGCATGACCATCTGGTAGCGCAATCCGACACGCAGGAGCATGGGCACCTGCACAAGGAAGTTGACAAAGGCGCCGAGGACAACGCCGATGGAAAAGGCGGCGATGCCAAAGGTGTCTGATAGAAAATAACCGCAGAGGATAATGACAACGTTGTAAAGAATCGCCCCGATGGAGGGCATCAGGAAATGCTGGTAGGAGTTCAACACCCCCATGGCCAGCCCGGCCAGACCGGTAAACAAGACCGATGGGAACATGATTCGCGTCAGGAAGACCGTTCGTTCCAGCGTATCCCCTTGAAAGCCATAAGCGACCAGAGGGATCAATTGGGGGGTGAAGATCTCGCCGAGGATGATGCCGGCCGAGAGCAGCAGGATCATGGCATTGACAAAGGTGGAGGCGACGATCCATCCGTCATTCTCCTTGTCCGTCGCCACATAAGACGAGAAGACGGGAATAAAGGCCGTTGAGAGGGCGCCCCCGACGAGCAAAAAATAGAGAAAATCCGGCAGGGCGAAGGCAGCGTTATAGGAATCGGTAATGGCATTCTGTCCAAACTTGGCGCCAATCACCGCTTCCCGGACAAAGCCCAGGATGCGGGAGATTAACATGGCAAGCATGATTGAGCCGGCGGCCTTGGCAATGCGTTGTCCGCCGCGGGAAGGCGGCGGCCCTTCGTTGTCGTTGTGGTTCACTATCGGACTCCCTTTCCTGGTTGGCTCCCTCCCTTATTGTAGTAACTTTTTTTGCTTTGACAACTGCCTTTCCCTTTCATCTCGGAGGAGAGGTGAAAAAAAGTTACTACATCGGCTCTTTTTCCCTTCAAGGCGCCTTTATGTCCCCTTTTTCGCTTCCCGCAGCAAACCCTTCTCTCGCAGCACCTTGGTCAATGCGTCGGCAAAGATCTCCGCCGACACCTGCGCCTCGGCGATGCTGTTGCGATCTCCGCCGATCTCGACAAGCAACGCCCGCGGATGCATCTGCTGGTGGTAGCGGCCCTCCTTGGTGACGACTCCTTTGCACAGCCCCGGCGCCAGTTCCTCCAGTTTGGCCGCCACCGCCTCGGCAAAATGGAGGTTATCCTTCCAGTGCGGATGGGGCGCTCGCGCATCGGTGCCGATGACGATCATGATCCGCGCCGCCTTCCGTCCACCGATCGTCACCGTCTCCCTGACCGGCACAGCGTCACGATGCAAATCAATGATCGCCAGGGGATTGGGGTAGCGGGATAACATCTCGAGCAAAGTCTTTCTCGACTGGGCATAGGCCAGATCGTAGGATGGATAGTCGTGGATGACGTCGGAATGGAACACCCGCAGCTTATGTTTTTCCTGCATGCGGCTTGCCAGTCGCTTGCCCGCTGTGAAGACGCCGGCATTTCGCCCGTCGAACCGCGACGCGCCATCGTCAGCGCCATAGTTTTCGGCGTTATGGGTGTGATAGAGCAAGATCACCGGATCCGGTTCCCCTGTAGGCGGCGAAGGCGCGTCGGTTGCAGGGATTCCAGCGGGACTCTCCTGCTTTTTTTCTGCTCCGTTGGACGGGGACATCCCGCGAGGATCCTCCCGAAGGATATCCAGATCAGGATAATCATCGCCTTCCGGGTCGGCCGCCTGGCGGGCGGGCGCGGCGGCAGGTTGTTGCATCGTCGTTCCCTGCAGCGGCGGCGTCCCGTCGTTCCGGCGGTTCAGGGTATCGCCGGGGACGCTTTGGGAGCGGCTGGGCGTTAGCTGCGGTTTTTGTTCTACATCGGTTCCCGCCCCGTCGCGCCCATCGGACGGGCTTGCCGGGGGTTGCGTGGAGAGAACAGGCATGGCCAGCTTGAGTATGTCAACAGGCGGGATCCACGTCCAAACAACGGGCATCGTCCGCCACATCCAACCGAGCAGAACAAAGGTTATCAGGATGACAATGACCCAGAGACGGCTCGGACGGGAGCGTCCCCACGGGTTTGTCCGGCGCGTGAACAAAATAAAAACCCCCTTCCCACCCAATATATGGGTATGTCAGGGGGTGTCAGGCTATGACGGGAATCGAGCCGCCTCAGCGTTTTCCTCCGGGAAGCGCTTTTGGCGTCAGCGGCGTCGGCAGCACGGCGTCGATGGCGCCGATAACCAAAGCGGCGATCAGAGCGCCGATGACACTGGTCTTGATCGCATTCGGCACTAACAGTTGGCTCAGCCAGATGACCGCGGCGGAAACCAAAAATCCGACGATGCCACGGTGCATGCTGGTGATCCGATCGCCGAAAACGGCTTCCGCCGCGTAACCCAACAGGGCGATGACCAGTGCGGCCACGATGGCTCCGATGATGCCATTGATGACAAAATAGGGGATAAACCAACTGGCCACCAGAAGCACGACGGCGGAGACGAGAAAACGGACGACCATTGATAACATGATGCGCTGGTTCCTCCTTTTTTGGAACGTTTCTCCCATAGTTTCTCCTCGTCGGCCCAATTCATTCATCAACCAACTTCTTTTGCATCGCCCAAACGAGTCATATTCTGGCTGGACCGCAAAGTCTTTCTTGCATCTGTCTCTTTCACATGGTAAAATGACTTTTGTTGAGTGGCAAGGAGGTGAGGAGTGTGCCCAATATCAAATCAGCGATCAAGCGGGTCAAGATCGCCCGTGAGCGGACGTTGAAGAACGCCTCTGCCCGTTCGGCGCTGCGGACGACGCTTAAGCGTTTCGAAGCTGCGCTGGCCTCCGCCGACGTGGACAATGCTCGCGCCGCCCTTGCCAAGGCTGTCCGGGCTCTCGATAAAGCCGCCGCCAAAGGTTTGATCCACAAGAATACGGCGTCTCGGAAGAAGTCCCGTATCTCGAAGCGTTTCAACAAGGCTGCGGTTTAAGGGCGCCACTGTCCGACGGGCAGTTGTTATGGTACGTTAAAGGGTGTTAAAAAGGGAGATCGGTTCAACCGGTCTCCCTTTTGTCATGCCCTTTTTTGTTTTTCCTTCGCTATGCCCTTCGGTTCGCCAGCGGTCTCCCCTCCCCGGCAAAGGCGAGCAGGCACAGTTCCAACGTCTGCTGAGCCTCGCCGGCGCCCGTTTTGATCGACACATCGGCGGCCGTCAGGCGGTGATAGAGACGGCGCAGTTCCTCCCGGGGAAAGCGATCGGCCTGGCTCTCCAGCTTGCGGACGATCCCGGCGGGCAATTTCATCTCCCTCGCCCAATCGTTCTTGCGCAACCCTGTGGCGGCCAGTTCCTTCAGGCGCAACAACTGCCGCACATGGCGAATGATCAAAAAGAGCAGCGGGATGGGGTGCTGGCCGTTGCGGACGAGGTCGCGGGCGATGCGCAAGGCATCGTCAACGCGGCCGTCGCCGAGGGCGTCGGCGATGGCGAAAACATTGTCTTCCGGCGTGGCCGGGACGAGGCGGCGCACCCGTTCCGGCGTCACCCGCCGCTTCGGCGACGGCTCACCGAGAAAGTTGCGCAGTTTTTCCATCTCCAGGACCAGCCGGCCCAGATCGTCGCCAACACGATCGACAAGCAGGCGCAGCGCTTCCGCCTCAAAGGGCAGTTGCATCGCCGTGGCTCGCTGGGCCGCCCAATTCCGCAGGTCCGAATCGGACAGCTTCTTGATCTCCACCGCCTGTCCGGCCTTTTCGATGGTTTTATAGAGACGTTTTCGCTTATCGACACCCGAAGGCGAGAAAAAGACGAGGCATGTCGTCGGCGACGGCGAGGCGAAGTAGTGCAACAGCGGCGCCTCCGGCTCGGCCGCTTTGGCTCGGCTGGCCCCCTTGCCTTTGCCCGGCGCCGCTCCCTCCCCGTCAGTTCCGTCAGAACCGCGCGGAGCGCGCAACAGCGGCGTGTCACGGACGATGACGAGACGCCGTTCGGCCATGAAGGGCGGTGTCTGCGCCGCTTCGGCGATCGACTCTGCCGTGGCGTCCCCCTCCAGGCGGTCAATATTGAATTCGCCTCCCGGCTGACTGGCGAAACGGTCCGTCAACGTTTCGACGATCTCGCCCATCAGAAAGGGCTCATCACCGAAGATGAGATAGACCGAAGCATAAACATCCCGCTGGAGTGTCGCCTTGAAACCGGCATAATCCATGGACCCACCCGCCTTTCTGCAGACCCTTCGGGACCGCTCTTCATATATTGTAAAACGAAATCGCGCAAAGGCAAGAGCAGGGGGCAAGGTGGTTGCAGCCGTTGACAGAGACAGCGGAACAACTGGTCGATATGATCTGGCGAGAGTATGGCCTGCATGTCCGGGCGATCCAGCGGCTGGCCCCTGTCTGGCGCTTGGAAAGCGACCTGGGCCCCCTCTGTTTAAAAAGAGTGGCCTATGACGAGGGGAAACTGCGCTTCATCTGCTTGGCCATGGAGCACCTGCGCAGGGAAGGCTTTTCCCGCTCGCCCGAATTGCTCCCCGCGCGGCGAGGACGCCGGTGGCTCCCCCATCAGGATGTCCACGGCGAAGGTTGGTTGTTCTTGACCGACTGGGTCGCCGACCGTCCCTGCGACTTTCTGGAGGAAGGGCATATCGCGGCGGCTACAACGACTTTGGCCGAGTTCCATCAGTACGCAAAGGGCTTTGACGGGCCGGGCTTGTCTCGCCGGCGCGCCCATTGGCAACGGTGGCCTCGCTTGCTGGCCGGTCGAACAGCTGATCTGAATCGCTATGCCGCCATGGACGAGGGAACGCTGGCGGAGCAGGAACTGTTGAAAGCGGCTGTGCAGCAGGCCCAATTGGCGGTGACTGTGCTCGATAAATCACAGTATCGTCGCCTGGCGGCGGAAGCCTGCGCGGAAAAGTCATTTGTCCACCGCGATGTGGCCGCCCGCAATTTTGTCCTCAATTACCGGGACGAAGCCAACCTGATCGATTTTGACTACTGCCGTTGGGACCTGCGCCTCGCCGATGTGGCCCGTCTCCTTGACCGGACGCTGCGCAGCCACCGCTGGTCTTTTTCGCTGGGACAGCGGATCCTGTCCGTTTACGAGGAGACTTCCCCCTTACACCCCGACGAATACCCCGTCCTGCTCGCCTTGCTGATCTTCCCGCAGCGGTTCTGGCGCCTCTGCCGCCGCCGCTATGAGGGCCTCCTCTTCGATAGAACCGCCTTCCGCCGCGACCTGCGGCAATGGCAGGGGGAGCAGCGACAGAAGAGCGGCTTTCTCCGCCGGTTTGCCGAAGAATACTGCTGGGGGTTTTTGCATCGCCATGATTTCAATTCCCTTTCCGATGGGGCGACGATCGCCGGTGAAAGCGATACAATGGGGCTGCCCTATCAACTCGATCTATACAAGCGCTTCTTTCCCCAACCAGGTTACCGAAACTGACGTCATCGCGCTTCCATCTTTGTTTCTTTGCGCCGACAAGCAGTCCTTGATTAGCGAAGTTTATTTTTTCTTTATTTAGAAATAAAAGGGATTGAATGGGCTTATGTAGAAAAAACCACCGGGGGTGTCGCCGTGAAGCGTCCTTTGGTGGTTTTTGTCTGCCTCTATGGCTTTGGCATCGCACTGGGCCTGTTTGGTCACGAAATAAGGACCTATCCCCTGTCTGGCGAAACGGTGCAGATGGGCTTGGCGCTGGCGGTAAGCGGGGTCGCCATGCTTGTTTGGGGGGACCGGCATCTGTTCACCCGATCGACACCCCACCGACCGCCGGCACTCTGGCAACGATCTGCCTTTTACAGCGCCATCATCGTCTTTGGCGCCGCCTTCACTTTCCTGACCGCACAACCCCGCTCCGAGCTGTATGCTCTACTGGAACAGACAGTCACCCTGTCTGGAAGGGTCGAACAAATCCTCTCCAATGACTCGCCTCTGGTCATGGATCTGCGGACCATCGAAGGCGAACAGATCCGCGTCCGCTCCCAGCGCGCGCCGTCGGGGACGGAGATTCATCCCTTTGAGTGGGTCGAGGTGACCGGACAATTGCGCTTGCCGGCGGAACGGCGCAACCCCGGCGACTTTGACTATCGGGCCTACCTCTGGCGGCAAGGCGTCGCTGTAGAACTGTACTGCCGAAACAGTGACGCCGTCGGGCGTCTTCGTTCCCTTTTGTCGGAGAACGCGGGGGAGATCGCCGTCGAACGGAATGGTGATTTTTCCCGTACAGGCATCGTCGAAAAGATCGCTGGGGCCGCCTACAGCCTGCGCCGACAGATGGAGGTCTTTCTGGAAGGACGCCTGCCGCGGGATAGCGCGGCCATCATCAAGGGCATTCTCTTCGGCGGCCAAGGCGACTTGTCAGAGGAGGATCGCCAGGTCTATCGCGTCACCGGCGTCGCCCATGCCTTTGCTGTGTCCGGCTCCAACATCGCCGTCATCGCCGGGACAGTGTTGACGATGCTGCGCGGCGGAAGGCGGTGGCAAGCCCCCCTCTGGCCAAGCATCGCCGTGACATCGGCGGCCATCGTATTCTACGGTTTTATGACCGGCTTTCCCGCTTCCGTGCAGCGGGCCTTGCTGATGGCCCTGGGCGGACTCCTGGCTTACGGATTCCAGCGCAACGTCGACGGGCCCACCCTGCTGGCCTCGGCCGCCTTGCCCATCCTTCTCGTCAATCCCCTCATGCTCGCCGATCCCGGCTTTCAACTGTCCTTCGCCGCCACCTGGGGCATCCTCTACCTCTTCCCTCCGTTGCATCAAACCGTTCAACCCGTCGGACAGCGCCTTGCGCAGACCCTTGAGCAACGATTTGCCACCTTGGGCAGCGCCTTGGGCAAGGCGTTGACCCTGCTCCTTGACACCCTGCTCGTCTCCCTGGCAGCTCAGTTGGCCCTGTCCCCCCTCTGCCTGTACTACTTCAATCTCTTCTCCGTCTCGGGCCTGCTGGCCAACATCGCCAGCGGCGCGATCATCGCCCTGGTGACGATCCTGGGCTTCCTTTCCTTTCTGCTGCTGCCCTTCTGGCCCGCCGGCGCGCTGAGTTTTTCCCTCGTCTCAGCCGTCTCCGTCGACCTTTTGAATTTTTTCCTGCGCCGTCTCGCTGAAGTGCCGGGCGCCGCCCTGACCGTTGCGACCCCATCTCCCCTGCTGATGGTCGCCTATTACCTCGCTGTTATCTTTTTTCGCGAGAGCCTCGCCGGGCACGTCCGCCCCAAAGATGCCGCCCGAGTCCACGACTGGACCGTCCGGTCGGCGCCTTTTCTCATCATTCTTTTTCTGGGCTATCGTCTATTGGCCCCGGCCGAACTGCTGGTCACCTTCATCGATGTCGGACAGGGCGACGGCATCCTGATTGAAACACCGGGCGGCAAAAGGGTGCTGGTGGACACGCCGGGACCACCACTGCTCGCCATGGGAAGCGCAGAGGATAGGTCGAAAAAAGCCTTTGATCCCGGGGAGAAGATCGTGGCTCCCTTCTTTCACCGCAAAGGCATCACCCGGTTGGACCTGGTCGTCAATACCCATGCCGATCAGGATCACATCGGGGGCCTGCCCTACTTGTTGTCCGAATTTCCCGTGGGTCAATTGGCGCTCTCCCCCCCGCCCGGCGCAGCGCCCCCGGCTTACCTGACGTTGGAGGAAGTGGCGACGCGACAGCAGGTCACTGTCGTAAAGTCACCGGAACCGGGAGTGGACATCAGCCCCGATCCGGCAGTCCGCATGATCGTCCTTTTCCCATCGCCTGATTCGCCGCCCCAGACAACGAACGACTCCTCCCTGGTGCTCCTGGTCGAGTACGGCCAGTGTCGCCTGTTGCTGACGGGCGATCTGGAGCGGGAAGGCCAAGCCTATTTGGCCGCCCAATACGCCGGGGAGTTCTTTCCCCTCACCGCCGGTGTGGTCAAGATTCCCCATCACGGCAGCCGTCACAACCTGGAACCGTCGCTCATGGCCGCCCTCGGTGAACTGGACCTCGCCGTCGTATCGGTCGGCCGCAACACCTTCGGCCATCCCGCGCCGGAAATCCTGCAACGCTGGGGGGAACAGTGCGCCGAGGTGTTGCGCACAGACACCTGTGGCGCTGTTATCGCAACAGGCGACGGCGAACAGTGGCATTGGCGGACAACTCGCTGGGAAAAGCCCGCTTACGGCTCGACCAACCGAACCCACAAGGCGTCATTGGTCATGCCGCCCTCGGTGCGCCTGCCAAAGAGGGGCGATACGGCATTGAGCAGCGGTACGGAACCGTAAAGCCTGCCGTTGACAAGGGTGATGGCATCAACGTCGTCACCGGGATTGGTCGGCTGGTAGTTGCTGATCCAACCGTAACCGTCGCCGGCGTAGAAATAGATGAACCCGGCCCCATAGGGCTCTCCTGGCTTGCTTTCACCAGCGACTCCCCGGACGACGAGGCTCCCCCGAACCGGATCGTAGAGGATCGCTGAATCCGGAATCCCCCATGCCTTCAGGTACTCCATGATGTCAAAGCGGCTCTTCTGGTTGACAGGATCGACGACAAGTGAAACAGAAGGCGTTCGCGAGGTTTTCTCGTCGCCGCCCATGTCCATCAACTTCATCTGACGCTGTCCCTGAAGCAGTGTCACCTGCTGAGCCGAAGGCCTTTGCGGGGCAGGCACAGTCTTCCACGTTCTGACAGTGAACGCTTTATCGACGCCATCCCAAGCAACCATCCCCCCGAGCGCCTGGGCTGCCGCCCGGTAGGGAACCATCAACCGGTCATTGACGATGCGCGGCTCAGCGTCCAACGCGCCTGCTTGCCCACCGTTTACCTGCATGTCAGTGCGCCCCAGGTTGATCAAAAGGGTGTCTTGGGCTCCACCAGCGGCAGGGCGACGGATGCTCACCTGTTCGACCCCGCCGGAGGCATTTCTGGTGTAGTTGATGTCCCCATCGGCGATGCCGAGGCTGTAGGCCAGATATCGCAATGGCATCAACACCCGTCCCGCCTGCTCATCAACCAAGGGCGCCGAATCCATACCGTTGCGTTTGCCGTTGACTTCGAAATAGTTGCGTCCGATATAGAACCTTGCCGTCAACACTTTATCGGGATCAGACATCGATGTTGGCGCCGTCGCCGGTGCAGTTGCCCTTGGGTCGCTCATTTTTATGGCTTGCGGCAACGCCGTGGAATCTATCGGGTCGGTTGATCCTTCAGGCTGCGATGCCAGCGCCGCCGTCACAGCGCTGCCAAACGTCAGAGCGACGCCAAGCGACGTCACGGCGATCGCTTGCGTCCATGGGTTCCCCTTGAAGAGTCGATGCATGCTGTCGTCCATTCCTTCCTGTGGAAACAGGGCCAGGCGCCAAAACCCCTTTGATTCGGCGATTCCTTTCGGTATCCAGTATGCCATGCTTCCAAAAAAAATTAAGCCTTCCATTCTGTTTCTTTTTAAAGCTTACCTTAGGCATGGTGGTTTCGTAAATAAATAAAAAATGGAAGCCCATTGGATAAATGTCGGCTCCCATTGAATCAAGCGCTTCGGCCCATTCCCTATGCCCATTATGTAGCGGCCCTTCGCCCGCCTGTTCACCTTGGAAAGAATCTGCCAACAGGAGGCGCTCAAGACGAACTCTCTTCCCGTTGACAGTCGCGGCAATAGCCGAATATCTCAAAGGTGTGTCCCAGCACATGAAAGTCCTCGCGCCGGGCCATCTCCTCAGCCCTCTCCTGCATGGGGCAATAGGGCAGACAGACCGATTTGCCGCAGGTGACGCAGACCAGGTGGTGGTGGTGTGGCCGCCCATCCAGTTCGTACCGGGCGCCCTCTTTGCCCTGCTGGCTGATCAGGCTGACCACGCCTAGGTCACAGAGCACCTTCAGGTTGCGGTACACCGTATCAGCGCTCATATCGGGGTAGCTCTCACGCAAGCGATCGACCATTTCCTTCACCGAAAGGGGCCGGTTCGCCTCGATCAAAGCGCCAATCACCGCCCGCCGTTGGGGGGTAAACTTGTATCCCTTAACCTTGAGCAGTTCAAGGACATCCTCGGCTTGCCTCTGTATCCTCTCGTCTGACGTCATGACGCCTCCTCTATCCCGCAATGGGCCCGCAAGAAATCCTGTTCAGGTCGGTTCAACGATTGGTCAGCCCCCGCAGCGAAGCGGCTTCTTGGGACGAGCGCCGGAGAAAGCGCTCAACAACAGTTCGCAAGGCGATGGTTGCCACCAGCAAGAAAGCCGCCAGTAAGACGATGGTTCCTCCGGGGGCCAGATCATAATAATAGGACGCTGCTAATCCCAGGCTGACTTCAACCAGTCCATAGGCCAGGGCCAGCCAGAGGGCGGCCCGGAAACTGCGCGCCACCTGCAGACTGGCGGCGACAGGCAAAACCAGCATCGACGAGACGAGCAGGATGCCCACGATCCGCATGGAGGCGGCCACGACGAGAGCCGTCAACACCATGATCAACAGGTTAAGGGCGTTGACCGGCAAACCGCTGAGCCGCGCCTTCTCCTCGTTTAAGGTGATGTAGAAAAACCGGTGGTAAAACAGTCCGACGGTCAACAGCACGGTGAGGCTGACAGCGGCCAGAATGGTCAAATCGCGGTCATTGACAGCGACGATGCTGCCGAAGAGATAGCTTAGGACATCGGAGGAAGCCGACTTTTTCATGCTCAACAGGATAACCGCCAAAGCGACGCCGCCGGACAGGAAGACGGCGATGGAGATCTCCGCATAGTTTTGAAAGCGTCGGCGCAGCTTTTCCAGACCCAAAACCGCCACGATCGAAAAACCGAGGGCCATCAAGGGCGGATAAACGCCAAGGAGCATCCCCCCGGCGACACCGGCCAGGGAAACGTGGGAGATCGTGTCGCCGATGAGAGATAGGCGACGCAGCACCAGAAAAAGACCGATCACTGGGCAGATGACGGCGACCATGATACCCGCCAGGAGCGCGCGAACCATAAAATCGTGTTGGAGCATTTCAGGCATGCCTTTTCCTCCTAGTGGCTGTGCCGGACCATCTGCACGGGATGGCCATAGAGCAACGACAAGATTTCGGACTGGCGAGCTTTGAAACCGCTCACCTCGCCGTGGAAAAAGAGGCGGCGGTTCAGGCAGACAAGCTTGTTGACCCGTTCTGTCACAGCGCCGATGTCATGGGAAACGATGACGATCGTCATCGCCGATTCGCGGTTCAACCGTTCCAGGAGGCCGTAAAACTGCTCCTCCTGCTCCATGTCGACACCGACTGTCGGTTCGTCCAAGAAGAGGATCTCCGGCTCACCGGCCAGCGCCTGGGCGATAAAAACCCGCTGTTGCTGACCGCCGGACAGGTTGCCGATCAACCGATCGGCAAAGCCGTCCATCCCCACCGTTGCCAGCGATTGTTCGATGATCGCCCGGTCATCGCTGTTCATACGTCCGAAGAGCCCCTTGCGACCCAGCCGTCCGGCCGCGACGACCTCGCGGACGGTAGCGGGAAAGGCGTCGTTCAGGGCGGTCGCCTTTTGCGGCACATAACCGACTCGGCCCCACTGGCGAAATTGTGGCAGCGGCTCTCCCCAGAGCAAGACCTGTCCCTGTTCGGGCGTCAATAGACCGAGCAACAGACGCAGGAGCGTCGACTTTCCGGAGCCGTTGGGACCGATGATGCCGAGAAAGTCGCCCCGGAAGATGCTCAACTGGATGTCGCTCAAGGTCTGGTGTTGGCCATATCGAAAAGAGAGATTGCGGGCCTCAACGAGTAGGTTCGCGTCAGGTTGCCAAGGTTCGGTCGATCCTTGGCCAGCCCCTATTCTACGAAAAGACAGAGCCCATTCCCCCTTTCTATAGTCGGTTCAAAAAGCGGACATAAAAAGCAATCCGCGCTTAAATAGGATTATTCCTATTTGCGTTTTAAGAGTACACCCATTCCGCTTCCTATGACAAGTCTCAATTTGTCCGAGATGTCTTTTATGCACCTTCCCATTTTTCCCCTTATCCAGCCGTCAATAAACAGGCAAGAGGCCGTGAAACCGAACTATGCGTCGGTCTCACGGCCTCTCAGGAGTCAGTGAAGCGCTGGGCCACCGAAAGCAGTATTCTTGGTATCCCTTACTGCTTGGTGATCAGCTTCAGGGCCACGGGAATCTTGGACTCCACTTTTTCTTTTTTGACCACTTTTTCGGCGGTCTGCAGGCCCATCTCTCCGATCAGCTTGGGCTGTTGGGCGACAGTGGCCGACATCTTGCCATCCTGAACAGCCTTGACGGCGTCAGCGCCCCCGTCAAAGCCGACAAGGATCACGTTCTTCTTGGCCGCTTGCAGGGCTTGCAGCGCGCCGAGGGCCATCTCGTCGTTATGGCAGAAGACAGCTTGGATATCGGGCTGGCTCTGGAGGATGTTCTCCATAACGGTCATGCCCTTGGAGCGGTTGAAATCGGCAGGCTGCTTGGCTGCGACCTTGATGTCTTTTTCATTGTCGATGAGGCTGTGGAAACCCTGGCCGCGGTCACGGGCGGCCGAGGTGCCGGCGATGCCTTCCAGTTCCGCCACCTTGCCTTTGCCGTTCAGCGATTTGACGACGAAATC
Organism: Heliomicrobium gestii; assembly: GCF_009877435.1. NCBI lineage: Bacteria > Bacillati > Bacillota > Clostridia > Eubacteriales > Heliobacteriaceae > Heliomicrobium > Heliomicrobium gestii. The sequence goes on from NZ_WXEX01000014.1 coordinate 68,850, forward strand.
AGCCGCCAGCTTGCCGCCGGCCACGTTGTCCGAGGCGATGTGGGATACGACGTCACCGCCGCTGACACTGCGATCAAGGGTGACCACCGGTATGTTCGCTTTGTTGGCGTCTTTCACGGCAGTGACCAGGCCGTCGCTGTCGGTCGGGTTGAGGAGGATGATATCCACTTTCTGCTGGATCAGGTTCTCCACCTGGGAGACCTGCTTGGACGCGTCATCCTGGGCATCCATGACGACCAGTTTGGCGCCCATTTTATCGGCGGCGGCTTGCGCGCCGTCACGCATATCGACAAAGAAGGGGTTGTTCAGTGTCGAGAGAGCGATACCGACGGTCATCTGTTTGGCCGATTCGGCCGGTTTATCAGCCGGTTTGGCTGCTTCTTTGGAACCGCCGCAGCCAGCGAGCATGCCGACCATAACCAGAGAAGTGACGACGAGGGACGCTGCTTTCAGATACCGTTTCATGCGATTTCCTCCCATTTCTTACACTCTTTCGCTTTTTGAAGCCTCTTAGCCGGAACAATCAACAGCGCTTTCTAAACCATTTCTCACATCTTCTCGGGAACTCCGATTACAACCCTTTTCGCTGCTCACCCCCTTGCGGCGTTTCGCCGGTCTAACAGCACCGCGATCAGGATCACGATGCCTTTTACCGCCTGCTGGTAGAAGGAAGACACATTGAGTATGTTCAGGCCGTTGTCGAGAACCCCGATGATCAGGGCGCCGATCAGGGTCCCAAGCACGCCGCCTTGGCCCCCGGAGAGGCTGGTTCCACCGAGGACGACTGCCGCAATGGCATCGAGTTCATAACCGGCGCCGGCTGTCGGCTGGGCCGACATGAGCCGCGAGGTCAGAATGGCGCCGGCAAGGCCGCACATGAGGCCGCTGACGGCGTAGACAAAGATCTTGCTGTAGGTCGACTTGATGCCGCTGAGGACGGCGGCTTCCTCATTGCCGCCGATGGCAAAGACACGGCGGCCCACGGTCATTCGGTTGAGGACAAACCATGCCAGAAAAACCATAACAGCGGTGATGACGACAGGCGTCGGAATGGGACCCAGATAGCCGCCGCCAAGGGCGTTGAAACCTTCCTCGACAGCGCGAACAGGACGTCCCTCCGTGTAGATGAGCGTGGCGCCCCGGAAGAGGGTCATCGTGCCCAAGGTGGCTACGAAGGGGGCGATGCGGCCATAGGCGATCAGCAGGCCGTTCAGGGCGCCGCCGGCGAGGCCGATCAGGCAGGCGTAGAGCAGGACAATTCCCGTGTCCATGCCGCTGGCCAGGGCGCCGGCGGCTAAAGCCCCGGCAAAAGCGAGGATCGAGCCGACAGAAAGGTCGATGCCGCCGGAGATGATCACAAAGGTCATGCCTACGGCGAGCAGGGTGTTGATGGACACCTGCCGGGCGATATTGAGGATGTTGGAAGCTGAAAAAAAGCGATCCGACAAGAGGGTCAAGGCGATGCAGATGAGCGCCAAGCCGATCAGCGGCCCCATCCCGTTTCGCCGGAGTTTTTGCAGCAGGTCTTTCATTGTCCACCTCCTGTGGCGCAGCGCATGAAGGCTTCTTCGGTCACCGATTGCCCGGTGAAATGGCCGGTGATTCTGCCTTCGTACATGACATAGATGCGGTCGCTCATGCCCATCAGTTCCGGCAGATCCGACGAGATGAGCAGGATGCCGATGCCGCTGGCGGCCAATTCGTTGATCAACTGGTAGATCTCTACCTTGGCCCCCACATCGACGCCGCGCGTCGGCTCATCCAGGATCAACAGGCGCGGTTTCGTCTCCAGGCATTTGCCGAAAACCACCTTCTGCTGGTTGCCGCCGCTCAGGTTGCGCACCGGCTGTTCCGTTGTGGCCGTCTTGATCTGCAGCGTCTTCACATAGCCGTCGACCATCCGGCGCTCCTCCGCTTGGTCGATCACGCCCAGGCGGGCCCGCCGGTCGAGCGTCGGCAGGGCCAGGTTCTCCTTCACACTGGCGAGCAGCACTAACCCTTCGTCCTTGCGATCCTCGGGCACCATGGCGACACCGTGGGCGATGGCTTCGGCGGGATGGTGAAAGAGCCCCGAGAAGTTTTCGCCGTTGCGGCCTTTCAGGCGCAGGCTCCCTGTCGCCCGATCGAGGCCGTAAACAGCCCGTCCCACCTCCGTCCGACCGGCCCCCATCAGGCCGCCGATGCCGACTACCTCGCCGGCGCGCACATGTAGGCTGACCCCTTTCAACCGGTCGTTTTGCAAACCTTCCGCTTCCAGAATCATCTCGCCCGGCGCCACAACCGCTTTGGGGAAGCGATCTTCCACCTGCCGGCCCACCATGAGGGACACCAACTCATCAATGGTCGTCTCTTGAATCGGCCGTGTGGCGATATAGGCGCCGTCGCGAAGAACAGTGACACGGTCGCAGATCGCGAAAAGCTCCTCCATGCGGTGGGAGATAAAAATGATCGATACACCCCGCCCAGATAGGGCGCGCATGATCGAAAAAAGCTTCTCTTTCTCCGTCTCGGTCAAAGCCGCCGTAGGTTCGTCCATGATCAGCAGCTTCGCTTCTTTCGAAAGGGCTTTCGCCACTTCAACCAGTTGTTTCTCACCGACACTCAACTCATCGACAGGACGTGTAGGCGCCACCGCCAAACCGACCTGGTCGAGAAAGCGGCGCGACGCCTCCACCAACGCCGGCCAGAGGATCGTCCCCCAGCGGGTGAAGGGGCCTTCGTTGCCCAAAAAAATGTTCTCGGCAACGCTCAGCGGAGGGACGAGATTGAATTCCTGGTGGATCATGACGATCCCGAGCGCCTCCGCCTCCCGCGGCCCATGCACAGCCAGCGCTTTGCCGTCGAAGCGGATGTCCCCGCTGTCTTTGCGGTAGATGCCGGTGAGGATCTTCATCAACGTCGATTTACCGGCGCCGTTTTCCCCCAGCAACGCATGGATCTCTCCTTTTTCGACAGTGAAGTCTGCATCCTTGAGCACCTTGGCGCCGGGAAAGCTTTTATTGATTGACCGCATCTCTAACAGCGGCATGCTCCCATCCCTCCCCGCCGTCAAAAGGCGACGCCGGCATAAAGGAGGATGTTGGCGTAAGGCGTCCACTCCCCTGTCCGGATGACAGCCCGGGCTTGACGACAGCGCGTCTTCAGCGACTCGTGGTTGACAAAGTGCAATTCGATGGGGGACAGACGTTCGGCAAGGGATTTGGCCAATTTTTCGTTCGGCTTCAGTTCCTCGGCGACAGTCGCGCTCTCCACCACCATCTCCGAAAGAATCGCCTCAAGGACCGGCAAAAAAGGCGGAACCCCATTGGTCACGGCCAGGTCGATACAGGGGACGCCCGGTGGGACCGGCAGGCCGCTGTCGCCCACCACCACCAGGTCGCCGTGACCGAGGCTGGCGATCAGGGCGGCCAGATCGCGATGCAAGATGCCCTGTTTTTTCATCTTATTCCCTCCAAAAAGTGTTCGACCTCGTCTCTGCGCGGCAGCGATGTCTGGGCGCCCGCTTTGGTCACCGACAAGGCGGCGACAGCGCTGGCAAAGCGCAACGCTTCCTTAAGCGGTCGCCCTTCAGCCAGGGCGACGGCAAATCCGGCGACAAAGGCGTCTCCGGCGGCTGTCGTGTCAACGACTGGGACTGAGAAGGCGGGGATGCGGTCCATCGTTCCTCCCGGTTCTCCCTCCGCCTCCACGACCCGATCGTTCCTGCGGAAAAGCACACCCTTCTCCCCCATCGTGACGACCAGCGATCCCGCCAGTTTCTCTTGCAGATCCGTAAAGTCGCGGGCCCGATCGCCGCCCAGCAAGGCCGCTTCATGCTCATTCGGCACGAGGTAGGCGATCCGGCGAAACCAGTCCTCCGGGAGCGATTGGGCCGGCGCTGGATTCAAGATCAAGGGTTTTTGCCACCGTTCCGCCATCTCAATCGCTTTCGCCACCGTCACGATGGGCGTTTCGAGTTGAATCACCACCACATCGGCGGCGGCAAAATCGTCGCCGCATTCCTCCAGGTCAGCTGGTTGCAGTTGGTCATTGGCGCCGGGGACGACGACGATCTGGTTGTTGCCCCGATCATCGACCGTGATCAACGCCACCCCGGTCGAACCGGGAACCTGTTTCACCCGTGCCGGTTCCAACCCGTTGTCCCGAAAATACTGCAGCATATCGCGGCCATAGGCATCATCGCCGACAGCGCCGATAAAGGTCACCGCTGCGCCAAGGCGGCAAGCCGCCATGGCCTGATTGGCGCCTTTGCCGCCCGGCACGGTCGAAAAGCGCCTCCCCTTTACCGTCTCCCCCGCGTGGGGGATTCGTTCCGCATAGGCCACCAGATCGGCGTTGACACTGCCGATGACGAGCAGGCGCGGTCTTGTCATGGTCCGTCCCTCCTGACAGAGGAATCCCCGATCGCCAAACGGGGCTCCAGTTCAATATGTTGAAAGCTCTCGTTTCCTTTGATCGTCTCCAACAGCAGTTGGACGGCCCGTTCCCCCATCTGGTAGGTAGGCTGGATGACCGTCGTCAAGCGCGGATGGACGTACCGGGTAAGGTCAATGCCGTCATAGCCGACGACAGCCATATCGGCTGGAGCGCACCGATCGCTCTCCTGCAACTGCTCCAAGGCCCCGACAGCCATCATGTCATTGGCGCAAAAAACGGCCTCCGGCGGTTCTGTCAAGGCGAGCAACCGGGCCATGGCTTTTTTTCCTCCGCCGAGACGGTAATCGCCTTCGACGACCAGCGCCGGGTCGACAGGCAGGCCCGCCTCCGCCATCGTCCGGTGATAACCCTCCAAGCGCTGCCGCGCCGATATGGAGGAAGCCGGTCCGGCGATGTGGGCGATGCGGCGGTATCCCTGGACCAAGAGGTGTTTTGTCGCCAAGGCGGCCCCACCGACATTATTGGAACTGATCGAGTGGATATCGAGAGTGATCGTGCGATCGATCACAACCAGAGGCGGCAAGGATCGGCATTCCTCGGTCAGGCGCTCCTCCGTGAGCTTTGTGCTGACCAGAATGACGCCTTCGACGCACTGCTGGCGCAGGATGCCCAGGTACAGGGTTTCCTTTTCTAATTTCCAATCGGAGTTGCAGAGGATCAGATTGTAACCGTGACGGTAGGCTTCGTCCTCGGCGCCCCGGGCAACCTCTGGAAAAAAGGGGTTCGTGATGTCAGGCAGGATCAAGCCGATCGTTCCCGACCTGCGCGTCACCAGGGTGCGAGCGATGCGGCTCGGCCGGTAATCAAGGGCTTCGACGGCAGCCAACACCCGCTCCCCCGTTTTGCTGTCCACATAGCCGCTGGCGTTGATGACCCGCGACACCGTCGATACAGATACGCCGGCCAAGGCAGCGACATCTTTGATCGTAGCCATGGCGTCCCTCCGATCTTGCGGTCCGATTCTCTCTCTTCAACAGCGCGTCTTCACCGGTTATGCCGGCTGACAGATGGGGTATGTATCTGGGCGATTCTATGTGGTAACGTTTCCACATGTTAATTCGCCGTTAATTTCTGAAGTCCTTTCCCGAAAAGCTCCCTTTAGAAAAAAATATCACGATCACAGCAATCCCCTTCCGCCCTTTATTTTCAAGGGCTCTTGACAGATCGCCGCTAACCCGTTACGATCTACTATGGCGATATTTGCGGATGTCGAAAAGGGCATCCTTTTTTTATGAGATTTAGGAGGAATAATCGTTTGAAACGGACAGATCTGCGGAACATTGCCATCATCGCCCACGTCGACCATGGCAAGACAACCCTCGTCGACGGACTCCTGCGCCAGTCAGGCGTCTTCCGGGCCAATGAAGAGGTCCAAGACTGTGTCATGGACTCGAACGATCTGGAGCGGGAACGGGGCATCACCATCCTGGCCAAGAACACGGCCGTCTCCTACCAGGGCATCAAGATCAACATTGTCGACACGCCCGGCCACGCCGATTTCTCCGGCGAGGTGGAGCGCATCCTCTCCATGGTCGACGGCGCCATCCTGCTCGTCGACAGCGCCGAGGGTGTCATGGCCCAAACCAAGTTCGTCCTGCGCAAAGCCTTGGAAGCAGGTCTCTGCCCCATCGTCGTCATCAACAAGATGGACCGCAATGACGCCCGTCCCGAGGAAGTGCTCGACGAGATCCTGGAACTGTTCATCGAACTGGGCGCCGATGACGACCAGCTCGAATTCCCCGTCCTCTACGCCGTCGGCCGCTCCGGCTGGGCCAGCCTGAAAGCGGATGAGCCGGGAAGCACACTCGAGCCGTTGTTTAAAACGATTATTGAAAAAGTCCCCTGCCCGGAAGGTGACGAGGAAGCCCCCGTGCAGTTGCTCGTGGCCGCCCTCGACTATGACAGCTATGTGGGACGCGTGGCCATCGGCCGCATCCGCCAGGGCAAGCTGCGGGCCGGCCAGCCGGTCTCTGTCTGCAAGCGCGACGGCGCCATCATCAAAGGCAAGCTGCTTAATGTCTACACCTACCAGGGCCTCAAACGGGTCGCCACAGAAGAAGCGACCGTCGGCGACATCATCTGCGTCACCGGCATCGAGAACGTCCATATCGGTGAGACCGTCTCTGATGCGGACAACCCCGCCCCCCTGCCGATCATCAACGTCGATGAACCGACGCTGCAGATGACCTTCCAGACGAACACCAGCCCCTTTGCCGGCAAGGAGGGCGATTACGTCACCTCCCGCCACCTGCGGGCGCGCCTTTATAAAGAACTGGAGAAAAACGTGGCCCTGCGCGTGCAGGACACAGAAGACCCCGATGTCTTTCTCGTCTCGGGCCGGGGCGAACTGCACCTCTCCATCCTGATCGAAACGATGCGCCGTGAAGGCTACGAACTGGCCGTCTCGAAACCGCAGGTCATCTTGCGCAAAGACGAAGATGGCGTGGTCCTCGAACCGCTGGAGCACCTGACCATCGACGTGCCCGAAGAGTACATGGGCGTCGTCATGGAGAAGCTGGGCACCCGCCGCGCCGAGATGACCAACATGGTCAACAGCGGCAACGGCCAGGTCCGCATCGAGTTCGTCATCCCCGCCCGCGGGCTCATTGGCTACCGGACCGAGTTCCTGACAGACACGCGCGGCTTCGGCATCATGCACCACCTCTTCCACGGCTATGGCGAGTACCGTGGCGAGATCCCGGGCCGCAGCCGCGGCGCCGCCGTCGCCCTCGAAACAGGCTCCACCACCGCCTACGCCCTCGGTTACCTGCAAGAGCGGATCCGCTTTTTCATCGCCCCCGGCGCCGATGTCTACCAGGGCATGATCGTCGGCGAAAACTCGCGGGAACAGGATATGGACATCAACGTCTGCAAAGCGAAACACTTGACCAACATGCGCGCTTCCGGCTCGGACGGCACCATCCGCCTCGAACCGCCGCGCACCCTCTCCCTGGAAGACGCCTTGGAGTGGATCGACGACGATGAACTCGTCGAAGTGACGCCGAAAAACATCCGCCTGCGCAAGCGTATCATGGACATCAACCAGCGGGAGCGGGCGAAGAAGAACAAGGCGCTGGGGATCAACTAAGGTTAGGAACGCCTTGAAAAAACAGTGACTTTGATCAAGCCCTTGGGTCGGCTGCGCCGGTCTGAGGGCTTGCTTTTTTCTCGCTTGGGAAATTCAGACGGAGCGGTTACAATAGAGTGTAGAGAACATATGTTGCCTATCCCGATCGTCGTTACAACCTCCCAGGCGTGGCGTCTGCCTCCACTCGCCCTTTCCGCAACTTTCCGTAAGGAGTTGTTCCGATGGACCTCTTTTCCTATCAGAGCGAGGCTTTAAAAAGCAAAGAAGGCCCCTTGGCCTTTCGCATGCGCCCGCGCAGCCTCGACGAGGTGTCCGGGCAGTCCCATCTTCTAAAAAAAGGCTCCCTCTTTCGCCGCATGATCGATGAGGACAAGTTGCAGTCTTTTATCCTGTATGGGCCGCCGGGAACGGGAAAGACAACCATCGCCCGGCTGATCGCCCAGACGACCCAGAGCAGTTTCGTCACCCTCTCGGCCGTCACGGCCAACACGAGCGATATCAAAAAGGTAGCCAAAGAGGCGGAAGACCGCCTCACCTTCAACCAGAAGCGGACGATCCTCTTTATCGACGAGATTCATCGTTTCAATAAAGCCCAACAGGATGTATTGCTGCCGATCGTGGAAGACGGCACCTTGATCCTGATCGGGGCTACGACAGAAAACCCGCTCTATGAATTGAACGCCGCTCTCCTCTCGCGATTGCGCGTCTATATCCTGCAACCGCTCAAAGAAGAGGAACTGGTGTCCCTCTTGAAACGGGCGCTGACAGACAGCCAACGGGGCCTCGGCCTCCCGGAAAGCGCTCTCACGGTAGAAGCCCTTGATCTGATCGTTCGGGCCGCCAAGGGAGATGCCCGGGCGTCCCTGACGATCTTAGACATGGTCGCTGGGGTTCACGGCGATGGCGACAACCCGATTGAGGCAACGGAGGTCACAGAGGTAACCGGCCGGATCGCTGTCTACTATGACAAAAAAGGCGACCGCCACTATGACACGATCTCCGCCTTCATTAAAAGCATCCGCGGCTCTGATCCGGATGCTGCGCTGTATTGGCTGGCGGTCATGCTGGAAGCCGGCGAAGACCCTCTCTTTATCGCTCGCCGCATCGTCATCCATGCGGCGGAAGACATCGGCATGGCCGACCCAATGGCCCTCGTCGTCGCCCAGGCGGCCGCCGAAGCCGTCAAGTTTGTCGGGTTGCCGGAAGGACGCATTCCGCTGGCTGAGGCGACCATCTACCTCGCCTGCGCCCCCAAGAGCAACGGCGCGAAGGATTCTATCGACAAGGCCTTGCGGGCTGTGCGGGAAGCGAACCGCATCGAGGTTCCCCGTCACCTGGCCGATACATCCCACTCTAAAGCCGGCGACCTCCTGGGCAGCGGTGTCGGGTACAAGTACCCCCATCACTACGGAGGCTATATCCGGCAAAGCTATCTTCCGCCGGACATGGAGAACGCCCGGTTCTACACCCCCTCGGAGAATGGACGGGAAAAGCAGATCGGGCGTTGGTTGGAGGAACTGAGAAAGAATATGTAGGGCGGCTCTTTACCGCAAGCCTTGTTCCTGAAATTTGCAAAAAACGGTTCCAACCGGTCCGGTCGCTATTCCACTTACCATAGCTCAATTAAGTACCATTTTCCATATACGTTATTCCATGCATCAGGATTATACGGCGCCGGTTCTGTCCAATCACGTATCGTAGTAAAGTTCTGAACGATAGTCGGACTTAATACCTGAGGATTGCTCAAAAAAACTTCTATATCATTATATAGTTCTTCAAGTATGTCAAATCGTTTAGGTCCAACGGCTCCTCTCGCATTCGTTTCAAATTCCTCCCCGGGATCATCACATCGATTATTCGTTAAGGGACCTATAAATAGGTTTCCCGGTAACCAACATATCGACGTTGCAATCGAGTCCTGGTCTACAGCATTAAAACCATTCTGTATGGGTGCGTTAATTTCCCCTGTCAAGGATGCCTGTGTACTTGCGCCTTGCATTCTCGTTCCATTCACTAAAGGACTTTGAGCCATCATGATATCAACGGCGCCCTGTAAAATCGCATTTATTTCGGGATGATGATTATCGATCATCGCTTTTACAAAGGCTTTTAGCTTGTTCCATGGGATCACATGGTGTTTTGTCGTGTCCCCCATCTCCGGAATATTGCTCGGATAGTTCGCTTGGTTCGCTGCGTCTTTAAATGGAAAAGCAGGCCTTGGCCCGTTTTCGTTACCGGGTCCATAGCGAGCCGGATTTGGCGCTTTTTGAACGATCCCACGCAGAATACCATCCTTCAACGGAACTATTGGCGTTACCCCTCCCTCCATCTGCTGCACCACATGCCATGCCTCATGGGGCAAGTGTTTTTCCTGCACCGGCGCCTCTTCTTCTTCTGACGCCGCCACAAGCTGTACCGCTTTTTCCCCCATCACAGAGGCTTCCTGTTCTAGTGCAGGATCATCATTGACAGGCACACCGCTCTCTGTCCTGGTGGGGTCCTCCACTCTTTGACCCGACTGGCTTCCTAACAGTTGGGCCACTGCCCTGTTCCCAATGATCCGCTGAAGCTGTGCTATCTCTCCTGTCGTCACCCCCGCTGGAAAAGCGCTTTCCAACGGGGGGGTTCTTTGGACCCCCATTCCGTTCTGCATCATGTAATGACCGGATCTTCCACTCGATTTTGATTCCAAACCTTTTTTAACGCTTTCAAAATCAGCCACAGTACCCCCTCCTTCAGTAATTAAGCATTTCTTTTCTACATACCAGCCCAATCGCATTACCCGTTTTCTGCCTCAGTGACATTCAACGCCCCATCCCAATCATCACTTACCCCACCGGCTGCAATATACCGATCACACTGAAAGAAATACAACTGAGCTACCTTGTCCTCAGGGTTCTGCCGGATCACCTCCAGAAAGCCCTGCCGCGCCACCGCAAAACCGCCGTTCTGATAACAGCGAATGGCGTCATTAAACATATTCTGTGACGCCCCTTTGCGCCGTTTCTGGTACTCCGAATCACTGTCATAGACATCAACCATCTCGACAGCCCGCTCCCAACCACGGAAGCGAAGCTTGCCGATACTCCGAAACTGATATTGATCCGGGTTCTTTAACTCACCGATGAAAGCTGCCGTCGTCAAAATAGAAACATCAATCACTTCAGCCAATTTATCCATCAGCATGCTTAAAGTGACATCAGGCGACAGAATATTCCCCTCGAGCCGTTCTGCCTTTTTGTCCCGTTCCTTCTCCCCTTCTGTCACAGTGCCCATGATGCCCAATTTGACCTGACCATAATGCAAGGCAATGCCGGCCTTCATATTCATGGCCGGATTCCTATTTTCCAGAGGCGACACCCCATTTCGATCGACATCACTTGCCTCATCACTTGCCACTGCGATAAGACTCGCCGCGTCCCGATTGCCCGCCCGGACCCGCTGCACCATTTCGATTGCCGCGTCAAGGGCGCCATCGACATCTCCTTCAAAGAGAACGAAGACCCCTGATTCCAGATACTCACAGATAACCCCGCCCTGTTGCTGGATCACCTCGCCGACCTGCATAAAAAACAAATTGGCATATTGAAAAATGTAATCAGAGCTCTTGCCTTTTATCTGTTCCTGGAACCGGCGGAGGTTGGAAACCATGATGACCGTTTGGTCAAGCTCACGGTTGTCACCTAGCTTCAGTTCGGTGATTTCCTTATTCAGCGCCTTCAAATAGTGTTCAGGAAAAAAGCGCGAATAGGCCTCCTTCAATGCTGTCACATGCTGAATCGTCATCTGAATTTGCCTGGCCATGTGGTTGAATTGGCGCCCCAGATCGCCCAGCTCATCTGTTGACGTGACAGACACCTCCGTCGCCACAGTGCCATGGGATGCTTCCAGGGCATGCACGCTGTCTCGGAGCTGGCGGATCCGTCTCTGGAGCAGCAAGGTCACCATCATAAAGGCGACAAAGAGCGCCGTCATGCTGGTAAACACGTTTTCTCGGATACTCGAAATCATGGCTTCTCGTTTCATTTCGAAACCATGGGATTGGCGGCCCACCTCAAATACACCGACGACCTGCCCCTGGCTGTTTTTTACCGGAGCGAATGCCGCTCCCCATCGTCCCAGGTCACTCTGTACAGTCGCCGTCTCGATCGGCGACCCCTGGGCGCATTTTTTCATGCTGGCAGGATATTGACCATCCCCCAACAGCGCCATCACCGGCTGAAACAAGGATATATCGGGATCATTGCCCACGATCACTGGATATAGCTTTCCGCCGGCGAACTGGTATAAAGAAGAGAAGTAACCGATTTGCTCATCGATCGTCAAATCATGCAGGGACTTTTGAATCTTCAGGTAATCGGCGCCTTTGCAGTCTCGGGACTGCTCGATCCGCTGCAAGGCGTCTCCTTCGATGAAACGGGCGCCGCTCTGGGCGAGCATCTTCATCTCCTCGGTAATGTTCGGGTTATATTTCTCCAACTGTCCCCGCATGACAATGCCGACACCGACAACAACGATGGCGAAGACCACAACCGACACCAGCGATTGCTTGATCATGATATTCAGCCGGCGATTAAGGATATGAAGATAGGCAAAGTAGGTCGTATAAGCCATCATCAGGATAACGACCATGCATAACAAGAGAACCGTTCCCTGATCGACCCATTCTTTGGCCGCCGGATTGAATGTGCTGATCATCTTGACACTGCCCTGCCCATCGATCAAATAGAGCTTGTCTTCAGACGAATCGCTTCGACTTGTTTTATTGTTTGGCTTGTCATTGGTTGCCACAATGATCTCATGATCGGTGACGGCATAATCATTGATCAGCCAAGCGCCTTCCGGAGGCGGTGACGGGAGCATCGCGCCGGAAAAGACCACCTGCCTCTGTTCCGGGTGGCTGATTGATATACGATATAGGGCATTCTCATTCGGCATTATGTAATACAAGAAGCCATTACCGTCTGCGTCATTCCTCAGATGTAAAAATTGGGGAATGGCGCTTCTTTTCTTGGTATTGCTCGTCAGTTCCGCTGGGACAGTTTGGCTCTCGCCACGGGAATCTACACGATACAACTCGCCTAATTCCGTCGTATAGTAGATCCATCCAGGCATATATCCGGTGATCTCATGGATCGATCGACCGTCGGGAATCGGAAAGGTGAACAAGGGGTTCACCCTATTATCGGTCCCGATTCGCTTGAGCGTCACCTCTTGGTTATCGACAAAGAAAAAATAGAGGCCATCTTGCCGGCACGTCAATGATGTGATCTTCCCGCTCCGGATCAATGCTTGATTATCTTCATACTTCTGCTCGTGGACAAGAGTGGGCGCCTTCCAATCATCGGGACGGTACTTCCAGATCTGTTCCTTCTGAACCACCAGATCACCCATATTCAGATAGGAACGTAATATATATAAATTCCCTTCTGAATCAACATCTAGATCATTTATAATATAGTTGTTATATTGTTCTTTCTTGTCTGTTAGGGAAAAAAGTTCATCGGAACTGTCGAGAATCAGGTTATCGTAGCGGCCTTCTCGATCAACCTTTTTGAGGCCCCGTTTTCCTGAGTCGATGACATAGATCCCCTTATCTGGATCGCTCGATGCGACGGCAAAGAGATTGGCGAGCATGGGGCTGTCTTCAAAAAAACCACCAAAGGTAGACATGGTAAGGCGGAAAGTCATAATTCCGGCAATCGACAGTGACAGCAAAAGGATGATGAAAATGACAGTCGTTTTCTTCATCCAAGATCACCCCCCTGATATCATTTCTTCAGAAAGGAGCATTACCGATGGGCAACGCCGTCATTGGCAACGGGCAGTTAAAATGTTCTTTTGGACAAGCCCCCAGCGTGCTCATGGTCCTTCCCACAAACCGGGTTATGATCGGCGGCGCGCCGGCGGCCACCATCATGGACAACAAACCAGTGGTCAACATTCCTCCCTTCGGGATGTGCATGTCCCTTGCCAATCCCACCGTGGCTTCCGCCACGGCGGCCGCCATGGGCGCCTTAACGCCCATGCCCTGTGTCCCGCTGACACCGGCCCCCTGGGCGCCCGGCTGTCCCACCGTTTTGATCGGATCCATTCCCGCCCTCAACAACAGTTCAAAGCTGATGTGCGCCTGGGGCGGGGTGATTGAAATCATTTTTCCGGGCCAAGTCCAGGTTCAGACGCCTTAGCAACCGTTCAGTGGCTGCCTCTTGATACCACATCTCCCTTCCTTGGCAACGCAGTCCTATCACAACTACATCGCTCTTTGGTTATTGAGAGAGAGGAGCATGTCTTTTGATCGGACCATCGAAAAAATCATCCCAAAAAGTGAACCAGAATCAGAACCTCTCACTATTCCAGCGACTGGCGCAGGCCGTTGACGGTTGGGTCGATTCGTTGAAGGAATCATGGCAAACAGCCGAGCTGTTTTCTCAGAAAGAGAACGACGAATTGACTGGCGCCGAAGAGGCCGACTCCCCTGAAAAGCCTTTATTAGAAAACTACATACGTATCGGCGAATACTACATATCCAAAAAGTTGCTGGGCCTGATCGCCCTTATCACCGTTGTCGTTGTCGCCATCGTCATCCTTGTCGCTCCGCTTCCCTTAATCGCCAAGTGGACCGGTCGATATGCCCAATTCCAAAGCCTTGCGGCGGCCGGCGACTATACAGGAAAAGCCAAGATCCTCGACGACAGCGGCGCCGCGCTGCGCTATGTGGGCGATCTGGTCAATGGCCAGTTTTCCGGCACAGGCAAGCTGTACGAAAACGGGCAGTTGATCTATGCCGGTGAGTTTAAAGAGGGACGGCGCGAAGGCGCCGGAGAGTCATGGCAAGAGGGACAACACTACCGTGGGGCCTTTGCCAATGACACATGCAACGGTGATGGCGTCATCTTGTTTTCCACCGGAAAAGTACACTATACTGGGAAGTTCGAAAACGGACGCCTCAACGGAGAAGGCAAGGAGTTTTACCCTGATGGCACGACCAAATTCGCTGGGATTTTTACCAACGGCCAGCCTTCCGGTCAAGGAACAGAGTTTTTTCCAGGTGGGGGCATCAAGTATAAAGGGGACTACCTGGCCGGTAAGTATAGCGGCACGGGGGTCCTGTATTACGAAAACGGGAAAAAGCAACTGGCCGGCGCATTTCTGCTGGGTATGCTCCATGGAAGCGGTGAGGAATACGACGAGCAAGAGAATCTACGCTATAAGGGCGGGTATCAAGACGGAAAGTATGCCGGCCTCGGGACGCTGATGCACAGCGACGGCGCCGTGATTTACAGCGGTTTCTTCGCCGGAGGCGAGATCGATATGAGCCGGTTTTTAGGCATGTCGAAGGCAAAAATCGAAGAGGCGCTCGGCAAGCCCGCCCAGGTGGAGGCGCTCCCGCAACCCGATAAAAGGGCTGTCGCGTCATCCTCCACCAGGTCTGTTTCTGGCGGAAAACCGGTTGTTAAGCTATCGATCGGTAAAGGGGCCACCGCCAAATCGGCCAAAGCCAAACCCCTTTCGGGAGCTTCGGACGCTGGCGCATCTGCTGCTCCCGAAAAACCCGCCGCCGCTGCCCAACCGGAAATCCTCCTGTATAGCGATACCCACCTGGTGATCGTGACCGATAAGCTCTCCGGCGTTGCGCCAAATATCATCGCACGAGCAGTCGGTATATCGGGCGAGGCGGCTGAAAAGATAAAACAACGGCTTGACGCCCAGATGGTTTCCCCCAGCGAGGGAGAAACGGGCGCCGGTTCCGGCAATCCGGCAGACAAGCCGGTGCAAAAAGCGCCTTACGAAGTGCTGCATAACGGCCCAAGCGCTGTGTACATCGGCGATGACTTCACCTATGAGTTCCGCGCCGGCCAAGGCGGTCAAATCGAAGCCTGCACCGTCCAGTTCAAGAAATACTTTGAACCGGGGTTAGGTCTTAGTTTACTCCCTGAACCTTACAATTTCCCCTCCGTTGACACGCTGGCCTCTTGAAGAGCCAGCGTGTTGTTTTTTTCTGCCCCTGCCTTATAGGCCCACCAGCGCAGGATGACTGCCTCCCCTTGCCAGCCTTCAGGGAAGCGAACAGCGATGACGAAGCTGCCTTTATCGGGAAAAGCAACGGCAGAGACAGCGATCTCCCCCAGCCCTGTGTCATAAGGGCTGTCGGCAAACAGGTCGATGGCGCCAAAATAGAGCCTGCGGTTGACACGGGACATGTCCCGTTGCTGAAAGGACAGGTGCTCTTCAATGCCAACTTCCACCAAGACAGGCCCCAGCCCCAACCCATGATCGATTTCACCGGTAAACTGCGTCCGTTCGCTGTTGACAAACAAGATTTTGCCGGTGGAATTCGCTTTTTCTGCCCAGACGGTAACGGCGCCTGTCGTCATCTCCACAGCGCCCTTTTGACCGGCGGGGATCCCCAACCGGAAGTTGTACTCGTTGGCTTGCTCATTGTAGCCCACCTGGAAGTAGGGCTCCTGATCGGCCTCCAGCCGTCTGGCCTCTGTTCGAAAGACCGCCTGAGCCGCTTCTGAAGGACGCCGCTCTTTTCGATTGCTCGCCTGTCCCTGGCGCCGCTCCAGACGAGCGAGCAGACCGGTTCCGTACACCCGTTCGTCAAAGGGAAGGGCCTCGACCTTCTCGATTCGATAGGTCGATCCGATTTGAAAGAGACTGATTTTCGCCAGGTACAGGCAGGGCTGAACAGGACTGGCCAGGGAGCGGTCCAAGGTTCGGTTGGTGTAATCGGCCAGGATTCGTTCTTCCACCGCTTGCTCGATGATGCCGACGGTATTGGCGCAGTCCTTGCGCGCCGTCACTTGCCGGTCACCCAGATTGATTCGGATGCTGCCATCCCGGATGCCCAACTGGGCTTTATCGCTCTTCCACTTCCCCGCCTGCACTGTCAATGTCCGCTCATAGCGCGTATCCTGGCGATCCATCGGCTCATCGAAGATCACCTTGCCATCAGCGGGATCGACGAAGGCAAAATGCTCTCCACCGTCCAGTTCATACTCCAAATGAACCTTGTCCGGACGCAGGCTCTTCTC
This sequence comes from Heliomicrobium gestii, assembly GCF_009877435.1. Classification (NCBI taxonomy): domain Bacteria; kingdom Bacillati; phylum Bacillota; class Clostridia; order Eubacteriales; family Heliobacteriaceae; genus Heliomicrobium; species Heliomicrobium gestii. The sequence goes on from NZ_WXEX01000014.1 coordinate 85,416, forward strand.
GATGGTCATCGTCACTTGAAAGACCTCACCAGGGTTGACGTACCGGGGCGCTCTCTGCCGGATCGAGAGATCGCCCTCCTGGCAAAGGACGCAACAGTCCTCAAAGAGATCGGCAAATTCGCTGTCGGCGCGCGACAAGGCCGCCTCCTGGACGAAAATTTCATAGCCTTCGACGACCCGGTTATACTCGTCCATGGAATCGCCGGCTTGTTCGGCTGTCTTGCCCACCGTATGAACAGGCTCCGTCTCCGTCTCTTTATAGGCCAGGCAAAGATAGAGATTTTTTGTGTACGTATCGAAGGAAAACCCTTTCACCATGGAGAGCTTGACCGTAAACGGCGCCGGTATGATGATCTCCCTGCCCAATCCATCCAAGGCGACGCCTGCGCCGATGGCCAGGTTCTGATCGTCGACAGGGGTCACCTGCAATCCCGCCACCACCCCGGCGCCGAAAAGCAGGCGATTGATCAGGCGACGCTTATCGTTGACATACTTCTGTTCCGAATCAAAATCCCGCACCGTCAACAGTTTTCCGTAGAAATACCGGTTGCGCTCGAAGGGAAAATAGCTGGACTTTTTCATAGACGCCTTCCTTTCCCGGCCGGTTTTACGCCAATTCGGTGTTGACCTCTAAGCGGGTATGCCCGCCGAGGCGACCATCCTGCCTATCTTCGAGAAGCAACGTGTGAAAGGGGAGCGAACCCCGCTCATCCAAAACCAACGCCGTCGGCTGGGAGAGATAGCTGTTGATTCCCAGATAGGTATGACTGCCCAAGATCATCCAACGTTCCAGTAAAATCAGCTTCGCCTCTGTAAAAGCCGGCTTTTGCTCATCGATGATCTGCTGCGCCATCGCCCGCTCTTGGTCGGACGGCAGTTCCCAGCCTTTCAAGATCACGCAAAAACAGTAGGGATTGTCGCTGTACAAGCGAAGAAAGAGGCGCTGAAATGTGACCGACTCCAGCATCGGTTTGTATTGAAAATACTCGACGATCAACGGCCGCGCACCCGTGAAGATCTCAAGCATGTCCTCAACGACCCGCCTTGTGCCCCGGTAACGATACATCTGCGGCGCTCTGGCCATCACCTGGCGGATTTGCCCATCGGTCCACCCTTGCCGGGCGCCGATCCCCAGCCATCCCGCCAGCCAGCGCAAATGATCTCCCGCTGCGACCTGTCCATCCAAGATCCGTGGCGAATGTTTGATGTTTTCTTGCACTTCCTCCAACAAGGTGTCGAAGAGACTCAGAAAACGCGCCAGAAAATCACCGCTTTCCCGGTCCTCCTGGTAGATCGCCGGCAGATAGAGGAGGGAGGTTACCCGAGGAAAGTAGATCCGCAAGCCCCGCACCACCGGCGACGCCTCTCGCGTCCCCGCCAACTCCAGCCGGAACCAGAGGTAGCGCCCTTGCGCCCCTGTCAGGAGCGCATCGCCGGAATTGATGATGGGCCGGGAAAACCGCCTTGCGATTTGCAGGAGGCTATCCTTCTGAGGGGGAGAAGGAACGCTTTTTGACGAAAAACCGGCCCAGCTCTCAGGGCCGGCTTCCGGTGAATCACTGCAAAAAAAGGAAAACCGAACCTGCGTTTCTTCGGGGATCCGGGCATCCATGGCGACCCGGTGCCAGAGGGTGCCCTCTTTCCCGCTGTCAATGGCAGCGGAAACATAACAACCTTCCCGCGCGCCTGTCGCCGCCCAGCGCTCTGTGCGATTTTGCAGGCGAAGGATATGAAGCTCCCGGCGGACTGAATCCAGCAGATACATGGCCGCGTTCTTGCCAAGGACCAATCGATCGCCATGGCCGACAAAATCACTCAATGTCTCCTGGTATTTGCCCTGCGCTGAATAGACCAGCATCGTCCCGCCGATTTCATCATCACGGTCATTGTCCCTTCCCTGGGCGCGAGGCTCCTCCTCAAGACCGGCCTCGCCGACTCGCGCCATTTCCTTTTCTGCGGAAGCGCTACGGCTTTTGATAAAAACCCATTTCCCCTGATGATCGACGGTAAAAGCCGCCATTTTCCCATTCTCTATGGGGAAACAACGTCCTTCGGGCGCGCTCTCCTTGGTGAACACCGTCACTGCCTGTGAAGGCCGATCAAACAGGCACAGGCCGCCTTGTTGATCAACCGCTAGATGAAAGGGGTTTCCCGAAAAATCGTGGCGTCGCTCCTGTCGTTCTTCCCCTTGACAAAACCGCCACTCGGCGAGAACAGGACCGGCAAAATCGATCTGCAGGATGGAAAAAGACGTGCCCGACGAGGCCTTCCCATCGGGTGCGCCACGGTCAAATCGGGGCGTCAATAGATACAAGGCGCGCCGCCCTGCTGTCAATGCGAGAGGGACGATCGGCTGTTCCCGCCACGTCGTCATGGTCCAACAGATCTGCCCGCTCGTCGAAAACATGGCTAAGGGATACTTGGCCCGGCGATCGGCCACTATCAATTGTTCTCCCGCCGCAGCGATCCGGGCGTCTGCCGTGAAGAGGCGATGGCCTTCGCTGAAAAGACGCTCCCGGTGTTTCTTTTTCGGGTCATAGACCCAAACATTGGTCTGTTCATCCAGCAGATAGAACCGACCGTCCAGCCTGGGCGCAAAGTCGCAGATCCGGGCTGGGACGATCCGTCCAAGGCGGAGCGTTTCCTGCCAGACATACTTCTCCTCCTGACAGATGACGATTTGCCCATCGTCGAAGCGGAGATTGAAGCCGACGCCCTCGTCCCAATCCTCTTGATTGCGGAAGGCAAAGTAGCGGCATTTTTCTTCCATCGCCTGGACCCCTACTCTCGTCATCGGATTTCGATCTCGTGTTCTCCAGGAAACACCAAACCGTGGGGCGGGATCTCGATATCGCCGTCGGCTCTCTTGACGGCGTCCGATCCCTCTGCGTCAATCCAGAGTTCCTCGATATAGGCCACGCCTCCGATCCGGTTGAGCGCGCCTAGGATGGCGCTGCGGCGCACCGTCTGGCCAAAGGCCCACTGTGTGGGACCGATGCCGCCGTCGCCATGCCATAATGCGCGGTTCAATTGTCGCGCCAGGGAAATGCCGTCACTTTGACTCTGCCGGTTTGCCGTCATGACGACCTTGGCTCGGATGGAGATCCGGATATAGACCGGCGCGATGATGTGCAATTCTGTCGTGAGCAGTCGATGCGGTTCCAAGAAGTGTCGCACCGACTGGAGAAAAGCCGGACTGGGAACAGGGCTGGACCGGTTGCTCTGGGGCACAACCACAATCGTTACTTGGCCCGGCGCTGTACGATTGGGGTAATCGGACAAGCCCGGACAATACAAAGGGAGCACCTTGACCCTGGCTACGGCCAGCCCGGGGATGGTCTTGACGATGTGCTCGTAATCCTCAGCGGTGACTGCCCGCGTGGGCCGTCGCAACTCTCTGTGCAGGCGTTGTTTTGCCTCTTCCAAGGATTCTCTGCCCGCTCCCCCCCAAGCAGGTTGTGGATTTGTCACGGCAAGACGCTGCCATTCGGGAAAGCGGGAATCCCGCCGCAATTCTCGGATCTGGTTGGATTGGATATTGCCCCGGCTTCCCCAACTCGTCTGGCAAGAGAGGATGCAGAGATTGTCCTGTTCCATCGTTTCCGGAAATCGCGCCGGCCGTCTCCCCCGCTCGTTGTCGCCGAAGGCGATGTTTCCCGACACTTCGTCGAGCATATAATGGCGGTCTCCCGATGAGGAGCCATCCAACTCTTCCGTCAACGTCCAGTCCTCCCAGAGCAATTCCGGCGAGCCGGCGACGACACGTCCGACCTGTAAGAGAAAGGTCTCGCGCCGCAGGTAAGCTATGTTCAAGGAGTACTGCTGATTGGGCAATCCGGTGCTCTTCCCGAGCCAGCGCTTATGGGCGAATTCCTGGGTATAGAGGATCAAGCGGATTTTACGGTTGGCTCCTGGGATCTGCCCATGTTCCCCGTCCCCGAAGGTCACCTTTGCTCGTCCTGCCGTCCAATCACGTATCAAGGTGAAACAGGGATCCCCAGGGGCGCAGGCTGTAAGATCATCAACAGAACGCCAATAGCGCCACTGACCTTCCACCTCTCCGACCTGTACCTGAACCTCCACATGACCGGCAAGGGCCAGGTACTCGTCCAGTTCCAGGGTGGCGTTGGCTTCCCCTGTCGATTGGAAGGTGCGGACTTTGCTCAAGGTTTCACATTGAGCTGTCAGTACGGTGTTGAGGCTGATCTGATCCAGCCGTGGCGATGAATCATAGCCGCCGTGGACGACGGCGCACTGCAGCCAGTACCGTCGTTGCCCATCGGCGACAGGCAAGGCGAGCCCGGCCATAGGGCTCGTGAGTCGAAAGGTCAGTCTGCCGCTGTGGGTGAGGTATCGCGTCTCGTCCATCACCACCTCGATAGGTGTCCAGCTCGCTTTCCCGGCTGATCCGCTGGCGCAATAGGCTCGCCAGGATAAAATGCCGGAAAGCCAACCGCCCACGGTCTCCTCGACATTGTTTACCGCTCCGTTGCCCATCGGGACGCTATCCATCGATTCATCGGCCCGGCGCCGGGTCCACTCTGCCTCGTCAGAGGAATGGTCGCGCAACGACTGCCTGTACCCATCCACCATGAGATGAATCGCCTGCCCGCTTGGCAAGGGTTGATCAAAGCCGAGGTAGAGCATGCTTCCAGGCCGGGCCCTCGGTCCGAAGGGGTAATAGGGACTGTTCCCATGATTGTTATTTATGGATGCATCAACGGCAGCCGCGCCCGGCACATGGACGATGACCTTTTCCAACTGCGCCGGGAGCAAGTCGATGCGTTCTTGCGTCTCAAAGGGAATCTCCCCAGTCAGAAGGGGGGTTCCTCGAGGAAGGGAAAGCGCTTGGGGAACATCGTCAATAACGACATGACAACGGGCGATCGCCCCCTCCTTGCGCCGGATACCGAGCATAGAGAGGAACTTCCATTCATGGCGCGCCGTGATCCGGTTCAGGTAGTACTGTTGCATTTCAACCTGCCAGGCCAGCATCTGCAACAGGGTGATCCCCGGATCATGCTCATTCTCATCTGTCCAGTCCGGGCAGATGACCGGTATCTCTTTGCAGGCATGGTGGACGATCTGGTCAAAGGTGCGATCGTCCAGATCGGGAAGATTCAACATATGACTTCATCCCCAATTTCAGCCGGTCTCAATCCGGTCGAGCCGTGATTCCATGTTGACCACTGACGATCAGTCCTTGTGGCAAGCGCTGCATGACCGAGATGTCGATCTCCTCACGCCTTGTCCCTTCCATCCGATTGATTTTCAAGACGAGATGCTCGACATAGAGAACTGTGGGAATCGATTTAAACAGGGTGTAAAACAGCGAAGGGTGAATCGTCTGCCCGATCGTCCAACCTTTCCCGTCAAAGTTCCCTTGCAGCGGATCTAAAAACTGTTCCACTCGCTCCGTGGCCTGCCGCTCGGCAGGGATGGCTTGCTCCATCGTTGCAACAACCAAACCGGCCGTAAGGGAGATCTCCAGAAAGGCCGGTTCGATGACGTGTACCTTTTGCGCTAAGGCCAGATGAACGGGACAACGCTGGAGGAGGTGCGCCTTCACCTGTTTCCTCGTTTCGGCAAAGGCCCGCAGGTTTGCCTTGTGCTTCGGGTAGATCACCACGGTGACAGCCCCGTCATCCCTGCGCATCTGCCCGTCCCGATGGGTCAGACACCGGACTTTGGCGATGTCCGGAAAGGCCTCTCTGACCAACCACTCAAAATCCTCGGCCGTCACCGCCCGATTGCGGTGCTTAAAGCGATGCGGACCCCGTTGCAGCGCCTCCTCCGTCGACTCGCGATCACACCCCCCGCCGGAAGGTTCTAGATTCACCACCTCCTGGATAAAGGGAGAGGCGCTCTGCAGACTCTTAATCGCCCCTATCGCCAGATTCCCCTTCTCTCCCCCGCCGGTCTGATAGGTGACCATGATGTTTTCGATCTGCTTGGACGGCAGGGCCTTTCCACGCATGCCATTGCCGAAGGTGATCATGCCTGTCGACCGGTCGATCCGGTAATGACGTTCATGGGGCGAAGAAAAATGCAATTGATTGACCGGACTCCAGCGCACCCAGAGTCGCTGCAGTCTGCCCTCCCCATCCCGGACGGCTTGAACCGGCACGGCCTTGTCCCGTTCCATCTCTGTGGCATCAGCTTCTGTCACTTCTCCGGTTTCATCGATCCAAACCTCTTCCGCAATGACCGGCGCGCGAGATAAAGCGAAGACAGGCGGGGAATCGCTGACTTTGCGTGGGACCTCGCGCGCCACCGTCTCTTTCTGCAGCGCCCGCACGGTATTCAAGGCAAGCCGTTCGATCACAGGTCCCGGCAATACCCTTCCATCGCCGGTGGTCTCATCGCCGGCGACGGGGCCGACGCGAAGGCAGCGGAGCCAGTACAAGGTGCAGTGATAACGTTTTTCCAGGGCCATGTCGCCAGGTCCGAAAAAACGAATCACCCCGTTTTCTCGAAAACCCTTTGTCTCGTCTTCCACTTTGAGCGGCGCCCATTGCGTTCCGGTGTCGCCTTTGCGCAAATACTCCCACAAATAAGTCGGCCCTTGCCCTCCGACAGAAGCCTCCTCGCGAACGGAGAAGTACATCTGAATTGGTCCGCCAACAGGCGGAAGGTCAAAACCAAACTCGGTCGACGACTGCCTGTCTTTTCCCCCTAGAAACGGTGTGAGCGGCGGAGAAAGCGCGCCATTGGTCAAGCGAGGCTCCTGCCATTCGAGATTGTTGACGGTCAGCATGCAGACTGGGGCAACCATCCTTTGCTCGTAATCGTACCAGAGCCGAATTTCCCGCAGCCGTGGGTAGACGTACAGTGGAGCGCCTGCAAAGAGGCGGTCGATGTGGAGCACTCGCGCCCGGATCCAGTAGCCGCTCTGGTTGTTCACCGCAAAGGGTGTCAAATCATCGGGGCAAAGGAATCGAATCAACGCGTTGCGTCGCTCCCGATTGTGGTCGAAGACCTGCTCGGCGCCCTCGTTGACTGGCAGTCGCACCCATCCCCGGCCGTTCCAGTACTCCCAAAGCACCTCTGTCACAGAAACTTCGGTCCGTGGTGTATGCACAGGAAGTGTCGGCTCTTTCATGATCAACTTCCAGTCAATGGTCGCCTTCGCCTCTTCATCGATCGGATCGTGCATCCAGTCCAGTTCGAGTCGAATTTCGACGGTGCTGCCTCGCTTGCTCAATACCTCTTCGCTGGCGATGTAAAAACAGTCATACAAGGCGAACACTTTGCCGAAGGGCAGGCATCCCGCAGCAGGCAGGTGGATATCGTTGCCGAACACCAAATCGGGCGCCAGGCCCTTCGGGTTCTCCTCGGCGTCACAACGGCTCTGCAGGCGCAGTCCATCGATTTCAATCGCTTCCAAAGCGGCGGCGGCCGGCCCTCCCGAGCGAGCCCGGCAGCGAATCCAGCGATGGTTCCGCTCCGCCACCGCACCGGCGACGATCGTCGACTGGCTATTTTTTTTCAGGATGATGCAGTTGCCTTCCGAACGAAAAGCCAAAAAAGGCGCCCAGCCCCTCTCGCTTAAAAATGACCACTCCACCCAATCGGGATTCGTCAATTTTTGAGCGAGCGTTTTTTCACGATAGCGCTCTCGTGAGTGGGTCACTTCGACGATGATGGAGGCGCCTTGCCCCAGATGAAACATGTCATCATGGGCGATATACCAGGCATGTTCCTGCAGGTTCATCCCCGATTGGACGTCAAACAGGGTCATCGGCGAACCCACTTGGTACTGGGTGATGCGGTCCTCTCTGGGGGAAACAGAGAACATTGCCGCGACTTTCGCCGGTGTCACCGTAATATCCGTTTCCGTTTCAAAAAAGATCTCTCCGTCATCCTCTTCGCCCTGGGCGGCAACCCGCGTCCCCTGGGCAACCCAAACCGGTTGGAGGCCCTTGCTGCTCAACGTAAACGTCAGATAGGCCCGGGCCGGTTTCGCTGTCATCGGCTGAACATCCAGCAGATTGAGAAAGGCATGATAATACTTATCCGGCAGCCGGTTAAAGCGCTTGATATTTTCGTGAAACATCCCGATGAAAAGCAGCGCCAGGGCGGATCCCGGATCGGGAGCGTCAGGGGTAAACAGCCACTCGGGCGTATAGTTCGGCGCCAAGTCCTGCATCATCCGGATCAGGTCGGCCTTTTCCCGCTTGTCCAGTATGGGCATGGACATGGATTCCTTTCCCCCCTTCTCCCCGACTCAAGACACGGGCGCTGCGGCAACGGCGCAGCTTCCCCCAGACAACTATGGGCAACACCCATCCGATAGACAACGAGCCCGATCACCCGGTTCCCTCATACAGATAAAAGGGATAGACCCGGTTAAACAGGTTGTTCGTCCTGCGCACCACATACTGGATATGGATAAACAGCGTTCCGCCTTCATCGGGATGTCGCGTCACTTTCACCTCTATATCTTCGATCCTCGGTTCCCAACTTCGCAGGGCGTCCTTGATTTCATCGGCCATCAGTTGCAAGGTGGATCGATCGGTTCCTCGAAAGACATAGTCCCTGATCTTGCAGCCAAACTCGGGTTGCATCACCCGCTCCCCTTTGGCTGTTCGTAAGATGATGCGAATCGCCTCTTCGACATCCTCTTCATACTCGGACATGCGGATCCGCCCCGTGGCCGGGTCGACCTGAATGGGAAACTTCCATCCCCGACCTAGAAACTGCGTCATCTCTGTCACCTGCCTGCGCTCAATGGCGGTTTTAATTGATCTTGACCATGGAACCCTTGAGCGTCAACATGCCGGAAGACTCTCCATTCCACTGGGCATCCGCTTTGACGTCCAGCGACGTGGCCTTAATCTCCATCTGCTGCGCCGAGATTTTGATGGTTTGTCCCTTCATCTCGATCTGACCGGATGACTTCATGTCCAGCGAAGACTGGCCGCTCGTTACGGTGATCCCTTCTTTGGCGATGGTGATCTTTTTTCCATCGCCATTCTCGACGGTGATCGTCCCCGACTGATCAGAAAGCACGATCTTATTGCCCTTGGCCGTCGTAATGGCGATTTCGCCCTTTTCCCCGTCATCAAAGACGATCTCATGGCCGGCGCGGGAATGGATCTTGCGGATGTTGTTTTTTTCGTCCTTGGCGCCTTCGGGCGGTTTTTTGTCCTTGTTCCAGAGCATTCCGATGACATAGGGTTGGCGAAAGACGCCCAGGTGAAAGGCGATCAGCACCTCATCACCCACTTCCGGGATAAACAGGACGCCTCGATCGCCGCCGGCCATCAGGGTGGTCACCCGGATCCAATCGCTTTTGTTCTTGTCATCCAGCATCGGGAAGGTCACCTTGACGCGCCCCAATCCCTCGGGATCCTTGTTGTCCGCGACAATCCCCAACATGACCCCGTTCACTTCTTCCCCCACGATGTCCAGGGGATCGCCGGGATAGGTCATAGCACATTTCCCCTCACGCCAAACTGTGTGACAAAACCCGATTCGTTCAGGCTATGGCTCACGCTGTGCAAATAAAAAGGGTTCGTAAAGGCATTGCCCAGTCCCTCAAACTTGATATAACGTCCCGCTTGCAGTTCCGGCAAACCGACCGTCTCGCCCTCTCCTGTCAGTAATTGCATCGCCCGGCGGTTGAGAATGGCGCCGGCTTTTTTCGTCGCCTCATCCTTGGAGGCCACGTTTGCCTGCACATACTCAGTGGTGTAGTCACCCAAGAGTTTGATCATATCCATGCTGGTTTTGCCGCTGCCCAGTTTCTGAATCTCTTCGGCCGTCCCTTCTTCAATCGTATGGGTCTGCTCACACCATCCCCGGACGATGACTTTGCTCACCTGCGAGGAGAGATTGGCCTCCATCGTCAAGCTATGGAGACCCCGGCCAAGGGCCAATGTCATAACGGGAGTCGTGTTTTTGAACCGCTTTTGAAAGTATAAGGTTCGCCCCTTCACAAAAAAGTCGTAATCGTTTTCTCCGGCCATCCAGGCTAAGAAACGAAAATCCTCCAGGTTGCTTTGCACGATGAAGGGGATCTGTTGACTCGTATCGTCGATTTGAAACTCGGAGAGGTATTTGGCGCCGATGAGTTTGGCCACCTCACTGTGTTTTTTGTCTTGCCAGCAGTTCGTCTTGGCCCCTTTCATCATCAAAAAGGAATGGTCCATCGCGACGACGGTCAGGCGAGGGATGTCATCGACGGTATAGGAGAACTCCACTTTTGTCAGCAGGCCATAAAAGACTTTGCGCAGTTTGTCCACGTAGCCAAGGTGGACCTCGACCGTATTGCCCAGGGCAAAATGCTCATCAACCCACTGGAATCCGCCTGTTTCCTCTTTAAACGCGTTGACAATATCGAAACTGACCGAATCGGCTTTGGAATCCATGCTGGTATCGACGAAAATCTGGGATATGGCCATGCCCTTCTCCTGCAGATTCACTCCTTTGACCAAAATCTTGAAGGCAGGGGCCATGAACTGGCTGTACTTTCCTTCAAGGGCACTGAATTCATAGGTTGTTTGATCCAGCGCTAAATCGTCCACGATTGATTCACCTCAGTTTGGGCACGATCAGTTTTTGTCCAGGTTCCAAGGCGCGCGGATCATCGATCCCGTTGGCTTCGGCGATTTTTCTCCATTGGCTGGGGTCGTCATACTCTTCGTGGGCGATCAGCCATAGGGGCTCTCCGCTCTTCACTTGCCGCTCTTTCGTGCGATCGGCCGATTGCCTGGGAATCCGCTGGTACTGCTTGGTCAGCCCTTCCCAGGACCAAAAAGTCACCCGAAGTCTCGCCCGAACCGGTGTGCCGTCATTGAGAAACATGGTGTATCGGGGGCCCACACTTTTTAATAGCCCCTTAAAATTCAGGGATCCCCAAACGAAGGAGCAGATCGGCGGGTGATGCAGGTCTGGGTCTACGTCGAGGAGTTGGGTCACCTTATTGGTCTCTTCCCGCACGTCAGTGCCCTTGTCAGTGGTGTCGTAAAATAGCTCCATCGTCAATGTTGTCTGGTCCCCTGCCGTAAATTGCACAATCGGAGCCGATGAACCGTTTGCCGCTTTTTTTTGGTAGGTATTTTGAGCATCTAAGGTGTACTCATTCGGATTGAAAAGCACTTCAAACTCTGTATCCGATTTGCTGCCATGGACAATTATTTTTGCTTTTTGCACCATTCGTTATAATCCTCTTCGCTGACGTTCAAAACTCCACCTTTTTTGGATCTCTTTATATACCACTTCCGTTATCCGCTGGATATCCAATGGCTTTTCTCCCGAGCGGGTTGCCGAGGACAATTGAACGACTTTTTCCTCCGTAATGACCTCTCGGTCGCCCCTATTGGCATGAGGATCCGTTGCAGCTTGCTGTTGTGGTGTCTGTCTGTAGCGTAAATCCAAGGGAGGCGCATCAGGGACCGCTGCGTTCCGAAAATCGCTGCGTACAGGCAAGGGTCCCAGGCGTATCATCAAGGAACCTCTCGGACTATGGGCATCCTTTGATTTTTCTTGAATCGGATCATTGCTGTCCCGTTTCATTCTTGAAAATGGCCTTTCTCGCTTGCTTGAGAATCTAACAAAATCCCGCTGTGACGCTGTTTGGGGAATACCGGTCAGCTTTTGGATAGCTGTTTCTTCCGCTTTTTTCTGCGAAAAGTGAATCACTGTTGGCAGGGCTCTGTACGCCGACAGCCCTGGTGGCTTTCCAACGACAGATCCAACGTCACTCTTCTGCCGAGGACCCTCAGGAACCACTGATTTTAGCGCCGCTTCGGCGCCTCTTTGCCTATGTAGGTTCCATGTCAGATGGCTCATAAAAAGGGAACGCCACGATGATAGAGACACTCCTGGCCGCATTTGGGTCGCTTTCATGGTCTGCTGTATGTCGTCTGGCGTTAATGAGGCGATGAAGGTTCGTAAATTAAATCCCGACTTGTTCCAAACCTGGTCAAGTTTCGTCCATCGCCGCAGCCTTTGGATGTGCTGGTGTGAGATTAGGAGGGGAGGGCTGTCTGATTGCCGCTTCCGTTGTTCCCGGCCTTTCTCGATGCGACCCGGGCTTTGCGCTGTCGTTCTTTTTCCCTGAACAACACTTTTTTCATGAACAGGTTGATCATGCGTGTCCTTTTGACGTATGGGAAAGCGCTCTTGCTGTCTCTGAAAAACGCTTGCCGACATTCTTCTGAAGATATGTCTTTGAAGGGGAAGCGCACGCTCCAGACCAAAATCAGCAACATGACATGTAGACAAGTGAAATCTTGTCAGTTCGGTATGATACTTTCGGCTCAATATAGGAAACAATCCTGGAAGTGTTTCTATGGCGTCGGCGAGCCGCAACGCGTCACCTGTTTGTAGCGTGCAGATTCCAACCGGCGAATTCACATTCTCTCGTTTCCGCATCAATGGCAGCAGCAACAACGGGGCTTGGCGATTCAGTCCATCTGTCATCACGAAAGGGGTTCGTTCTGACGGATGCCTGCTCTTATTAACCTTTCCTAGACATTGTGAAGTGTGAGTAGATCGCTCTTTTATGTTCCGATGGATGTCGGTTCTCCAAGCAAGTCGTAACGGGTTACCTCCGTTTTCTCTGTTGTACTTTAGTTGTTTTTTTAGCGTCAGCTGCGGTGTGAAAGTCCTGAGCCACAACGATTGCATCGAGCCCGGAGACCCACTCATCTCTCTTGCGCGCCGTAGCGCGGCATAACCTAGAAATGAAAAAACAACCATCGGTGAATTCAAATTCAACTTGTTTGGGCCCGGTTCCATGATCGCCAACGGCCCTTTCCGCTGACTCGAGCGGCTTGCCTCCTCGAAGGTCTTTCGCAAGAACAGATCGACGATTCTCCCTCGGCGTGTTTCCAGGTTAACTGCGCTTTCCTCTCCAACTCTTTGCTCCTGATTTACATCCCTGTGGTTCTGGAGCCGCTGATCGACGTTGTTTCGACTTTTTGAGAGAAGCATCGGCTGCTCCTTTTGCTTCCGTTCGAAGTGGACTCTCCAGGAGAGACGCAATCCGTATACAAGCAGATCTCTGTAGAAATGTCGAATATGGGTCGTTGTAGGCCACAGGGACACTGTTGACATTGAACCCAAGATCCCTTTCCCAAAGGGTTTCGTCCCTTTTAACCCGAATAACGCCCGACGCTGGGATCCCCCTGTTAATTCGCCTTCCAGTATAGTGTGAGCAACAGGGGCTCCTTTTTGGTTGACGATTCCATCGGGCATGTCAGAAGCAACCGGCATGGATCTAAGTGTTCGTCTCAATAGGGCCTGGCGAAAAACACTTTCCAGAATCCTTTCGAAATCACTCTTTTGTGCAGGACGCCTCATTTCCGACCCAAATTCCGCAACGCCGTCTGGATTCGAAACATCGCTTATTCGCAGTGTATCAACCTTATACCCCAACGATTGAGTCAATCCCGGAAAGCGTGTCCTCTCTCTTACGCGCCCTAGCGCGGCATAAGCCTGAAGTTCCGCAAGGTATGCCGAACCATCCGCCCCAACAGGTTGCTCCTGATTCTCAGTCCTACGACCTAAGCGCCGCTCTTCGAAGTTGCCTCGTTTTTTTGAGATTCGCATTGGCTGCTCTTTTTGGTCCCCATCGATGTGGACTCGCCAGGAAAGACGCAATCCCTCGTATACGAGCAGATCTCTGTAGAAATGACGAATATGGGGCGTTGCAGGCCACAGGGACACTGTCGAGGTCCATTCCAAGATCCTTTTCCCAACCGGTTTTTTCCCTTTTAACCCAAATAACGCTCGATGCTGGAACACCCCAGATTCTTCCCAATCCAACACAGCGGGAGCACTCGGCGCCCCTTTTTGCTTGCGCTTTCCACCGGGCATGTCTGAAGCAACCGGCATGGATGTAAGTGTACGTCTCAATAGGACCTGGTGAAAAACACCTTTCAGAATCCTTTCGAGATCACTCTTTTGAACAGGTCGCCTCATTTCCCACCCAAATTCCGCAACGCCATCTGGATGCGAAGGGGCGCTTATTTGCGGTGTATCAACCCTATACCCCAACGGTTGAGTCGAACCAGGAAAGTCTATCCTCTCTTTTGCACGCCGCAGTGCGGCATACTGACAATCGAATCGTCGCCAGTTTTTCTCGAGGTAAGCCGCCCTTTTCTCCCCGACTCTTTGCTCCTCGACGACATCCCTACGACCGAGAATCCGTTCATCGATCTTAACCCGACTTTTTGAGAATAGCGTTCTTTGCTCTTTTTGGTCCCAATGGAAGTTGACCCGCCAGGAAAGGCGCAAACCCTCGTATACATCTCTGTGGAAATGTCGATTATGGGTCGTTACAGGCCAAAGGGACCCTGCCGAGGTCGATTCAAAGCACCCTTTCCCAACCGGTTTTGTCCCTATGAATCCAAATAACGATCGTTGTCGTTTCCCCCCAGCTATATCCCATTCCAACAGCGCCAACAGCGAGTGTGCAATCGTGGCCCAATTTTGCTTGAGGAACCCTTCCGGCACTTTGGAAGTTTCCGGCATGGATTTCAGCGTCCCTGTCAATAAGACCTGACGAAAACTACTTTCCAAAACCCTTCCGGAAACAAATGCCTTACACCCCATTGTTCCCGGAAAGCCGATCCTCCCTCTTGCGCGCCACAGCGCGGCATAAGCGTAGTTCGCACAGGTAATAACCTGTGAGTTCAAGTCGAATTTGTTATGGGACGATTCCAATATCATTGAGGGCGCAATTCGTTGATTCGCTCTGTCTATCAACTCAAAGCCGTTTCTAATTGACTGCCAATCGAGTCGAGCCCGAAGTTTCTCAAGGTAAGCCGCGCTTTCCTCTTCAACTCGTCGCTTCTGATTTACTGTCCCACTGCTCAGGATCCGCTCATCGACGTTGCTTCGTCTTTTAGAGAAAAGCGTTCGCTGGACTTTTAGGTCCCGATGGAAGTTAACCCGCCAGGAAAGGCGCAAACCCTCGTATACATCTCTGTGGAAATGTCGATTATGGGTCGTTACAGGCCAAAGAGACTCCGCCGAGGTCGAGTTAAAGTGCCCTTTCCCAACTAGTTTTGTCCCTATGAAGCCAAATAACGCTCGTTGTTGGCTCCCCCCCGCGATTTCCCGTTCCAACAGCGCCAACAGCGAGTGTGCAATCGTGGCCCAATTTTGCTTGAGGAACCCTTCCGGCAATGGAGAAGTAACCGGCACGGACTTCAGCGTCATTGTCAATAAGTCCTGACGAAAACTACTTTCCAAAACCCTTTCGGAAAAGCCTCTTTGACGAGAAAGGATTATCCCCGACCTAACCTCCATAACGCCATCTGTATTCGGACGAACGCTTATTTGCGGTCTAAGTGACTTACAACCTATTGATTGCGTTGTTCCCGGAAAGCCTATTCTCTCTCTTGCGCGCCCCATCGCGGCATAAGCGTAGTACGCGTAGGTAACAACCCGTGAATTCAAGTCAAATCTGTTATGAGACGATTCCGATATCATTAACGGCGTAAGTTGCTGATTCGAGCTGACTATCAACTCGAAGCTGTTTTTAATTGACTGCCAATCGAGTCGAGGCCGACGTTTCTCAGGGTAAGACGCTTTTTCCGCTCCAAGACTCTGCTCCTGACTTATCCCCCTACGGCCTAAGGATCTCCTTTCGATGTTACCTCGAATTTTTGAGGAAAGCTGTCGCTGATCTCTTTTGTCCCGATCAAGGCAAACTCTCCAGGAAAGACGCAATCCCGCTGATACTTCCCAGTCCAACAAAGCGTGAGGAATTGCGGCGCCTTTTTGCTGGAGTATTCCATCGGGCATTTCAGAAGCGAACCGCCTGAATTTTTGTGTTCGTCTCAATAAGACCTGCCGAAAAGCACATTCCAGAATCCTGCCGAAAACACTCTTTTGAGAGAGACCCATTATTTTCGATTCAAATTCCGTAATGTTTGCTGTATTCAGACGAAGGATTATTTGCGGTGTATAAGCCCTAGGCGGTTCCAATATCATTAACGGCGTCATCCGCCGCTTCGATCGATTTGCCCTCTCGAGGATATTCGCGATTGACGGATGATCGAATCGCCCTCGGGGTTTCTCGGTATAAGCGCTTTTCTCTCCGATACTTTGCTCCTGATTTACGGCCTTACGACCCAATCTCCACTCATCGACATTGCCTTGACTTTTATAGAATTCATAAGTAAGCGTGGCCCTATGTTGCTTGGGGCGTCCTTTCGGCATGGAAGATGGAACGGGAATGGATTTCAGCGTTCGACTCAATCGGACATGGCGAATAACACTTTCCAAAACACTTCCGAAACCACTTCTCTGAAGAGGAAGGATTCTTTCCAACCTGATTTCCGAAATCCCATCTGTATTCAGACGAGCACTTATTTGCGGTGTAAAGGTCCTGTGCGACACTGTGTGCGTTAATCGCGTAAACGGGATCATCTCAAGTGCAGTATAAGTGTAGTACGCGTTGGCAATAACCCTCGCCTTCGAGTCGACCTCGTGACGGGACGCTTCCAATATCATTAAAGGGGTTATTCGCTGCTTCGATCTGAATCTCATCATGAAACCGTTTGTTATCGTCTGCTGAGCGAATCGAGCCCGGAGTTTCTCGAGGTAAGGGGAGTTTTCCGCTCCATCTCTTTGCCTCTGCCTTACCCCCCTAAGGTTCGGGATCCGCTCATCAATGTTGCCTCGACTTATTGAGAATAGCTTTCTCAACAGCGCCATCGGCTGGTTCACGCCGCCTGTCATCACGAAGGTTTCTCGTTCTGACGGATATCCCAACCGTTCCCCAGGTTTCTGAAGGTGAAGAGCGCTTTTCTCTCCAAAAAGTTGCTCCTGATTTTTGAGCCGTTGGACAATGAGCCGCCCATTGACGTCGCTTCGGCTTTTAGGAACATACGGTTGCTGCTCTTTTACATTCCAGTCGAAGCCGGATCTCCAGAAAAGGCGCAATACTTCGTTCAACCCAAACAATGCCCGCTGATTGGAGAACCTTGATAGTTCCCTTATTAACACAGTCTGGACCGTACTCGCCGCTGCTCCCTTGCGTATCCCATCCGGCACTCCAGATGTGATCGAAATCGGTGTTGGCACTCCTTTTGATATGACCTGACGAGCACTTCGCGCTTCCTGTAGAACCACTTTTAGATAAAAAGCGATGGAACCCCAATCGCAACCGCCTGCTGCGAGATTGGCAAAAACCAATGTTAGCGGTGAAAAACCAAAAGGATGACTGAAGCGGTATTTTTTCAGGATGCCTTCCGTGAAAGAGGTCGCTGTGGCGGCCTTCTTCGATAGGGGCGCAGGCAAAGCGAGCGAACGCTCGCCACCGGCGCCAATGACCCCTATCTTTACCGCCGATACGCTCTTTGTCTTTCGCCCGATCTGCATCCCGAATCACCCGCTTTCAGTCAAAACACAACAACTCAATTGTTTTTGATAGCCAACTTAAGACCTGTATGGACGAGTTCGATCGACTCAACGGCGATTTCACTCTGATTCGCCTTTAATACGGGGCCACCCCATCGAACAGGGTAGGCGTTTGAAAAATCCCACTTGGCCAGTACGGTTTTGTCATCATTCAATAAGAGAATGGAACCGCTTTTTCGAACGATCTTGCCGTCCCTGACCTCAGCATACCAATCCCAAAGGGTGCTCGTCTGAGAAAGGCCCCTCTTGAGCACTAAGGGCACAAACTTCGGTTTTTTGGGGAAAATGTGCACGAAGTCATTGACGCCGCCTTCGTGATACTCCTCGAATTCGATACTGCTTTCCAGGCCGCTGACCTCACTGAATCCGCCAGCGATCTCGCTCTTTTCACCCGGCTTTGCAATCTCCAGCAAAAAGCGGAAAGAAGCTACAGGCCGTTCAGACGACATTTTTCCTGCCCCTCAGTTCCTTTTTCATTCATCCCTTTAATTCTGAAGCATGAAAAATCCAGTCCATCAGAACACATCAAAGACATTTTCCGGTTCGTCGTTTAGTTTCCGGTTGATCCGTGAAATTTCCTTGCACCAGCGCCGCCGGTCCCGGTGCTCCATCGCCATCACCTCATCGTGGGACCAATGAAAGTGATAGGCGATGAAGCCGACCTCCTCGTAAATCTGGTCAACCGGGTACCGGGTCAGTCCTCCATCTCGACGAAAAAAGCGCCCTTCACCTCAAACCGGTGATCACAGTGGGGGCAATTCACGTCAATCTTGATCTCGTCTGCCTGATTAATTTGTTGATACAACGATTGCAAGAAGGCGAGATCAGCGGTAAACAGATTTTCGACGACCTTGCCGTCAATGCTCTTCAGATCGCCCAGTTTTACAATCACCCTGGCCAGCAGCAGGATGGTGAGATATCCCGGATTCTGTTGCACCCGGGGATCCCGCAAGGGCAGGATCTCGTCGGCCGCCGTGGCTAGCCTCATAACTCCCTTGCGATGCAGGTTGCCGTTTTCATCAACATACCCTCGAGGGAGTTCAAAAGGATACTCTGTTTGAAACGCCATGGAGGAACCTCCCCTATGTTTGGTACGATTCAAGATTTCGTTCTCAACGACTTCGCAGGCCCCACCACATTGCGGCAACCTACTTCGTCCGTTTCATCCCTTCGTGGGCGAGTTCCAGAGACTCGATGGCCACTTCGCCGCCGTTGCCGTTGAAATTGGGCGCTGTGTATTTGCAAGGCCAGGCTGCAGTAACCGTCCAGGAGGCTTTATCGGCGCCTGATTCATCGATGGCGGTGATCGTCACCGTATTGCGCGTAATCTTGCCGTCGATGCAGGCCTGGATCCAATTGAAGAGATCCATCGAATCGGTGACACCCCGTTTTAAGGTGATGTTGCCGTACTTGGCCAGCCCCGGCATCTTCATCGGCGTTGTCGCATGATCACCTGCCCGGTATTCCACCACAGCGATGGATGCGTCGTACCCGGATACCTCGCTGAACCCAAGCTCTATCTTCGGATCAGTCTCAATGGTGACTTTGAACCGAAAATTTCGGTATGGGTATTTATCATCAGCCATATCGCTACCCCTTTCATCGCCTTATTTCACCGCTCACTGTTCTCTCGTCTTCTGCGTAATCCGGAAGATGACGAATTCTGCCGGTTTCACCGGCGCAACGCCGATGATACAAATCAGCCGGCCATTATCGATATCGTCCTGCAACATGGTATCGCGCCCGATGCGGATGTAAAAGGCCTCGGCCGGTGTGCTCCCCTCCAGTGCGCCATTTCGCCAGACACCGGTCAAGAAGCCGTCGATGGTCCGGTGCACCCGCGCCCAAAGCCGTTCATCGTTCGGCTCAAAGACGACCCAGTTGGTTCCCCGCTTGATCGACTCCTCTAAGAAGATGAAAAGCCGGCGAACGTTGACATACTTCCACAGGCTATTGGAAGAAGCTGTGCGCGCGCCCCAGACCCGGATGCCTTGACCGGTGAAGTAGCGGATCAGGTTGACGCCTTTCGGGTTGAGGATGTCCTGCTCGCCTTTGTTGTACTGAACCGACAGCCCCACCGTCCGCCGGACCACTTCGTTGGCCGGCGCCTTGTGCACGCCCTGGCTGTTGTCGGAACGGGCGTAGATGCCCGCCATGGAACCGGAGGGAGGAAGAAAGACATTGCGCCTCTCCAGGGGGTCGAAGACCTGCAGCCAGGGATGGTACAGGGCCGCATAGCTGGTGTCAAAGATATTGCGATGGCTTTCCACATCCTGCACCTTTGTCTTTTCCACCGGAATATCCAAAATCGCAAAGCGGCTCTTCAGGTTTTCGCAATGGGCGACCAACGACAGCTGCACGTTGGGGTCGGTGATGCCCGGCGCGGCGATGATGCTGACTTCGTCATTGTCGACAAAAGCGGCGATGCCTGTCCGCTTGCCGGGGCCATGATCAGCGCCGATGAATTCTGTCGTCAGTTGGTCCACTGTCCCGTCGCTGCCTCCGGAGAGTTCGATCTCGTACATCCCCTCATCGTCATCCAGCCCGCTGATGGCCTGAAAAGGGGTGGACGACGTCATCGCACCACCAGCGCTGACATCTTGCACGGCGATGATGTTGGAACGGGTCAACACCTTGTCCACATGATTGGAAGCCGCCCCGTTGAGGGAGAGATTGCTGAATGTCTCCGCTTCATCACCAAAATAAATTTCCAAGGTGAACTCAGCTGTCTTCAGGACCTTCTGGGGCAACAGATTCGTGTCAATCACCGCTTTGCCGCCATCAAAGGGCTCGGCCATTTCGATGATGTCGTCCTGAGATGTGACCACTTGGTTGTACTGCAATCCATTGTCGCCGACAAAGATGACTCGATCACCTGGATTAAAACCGGCGCAGCTTTTCACTTGATACTTCTTGGATGTGTCTGGATCGCCGATAATCGCTTTGATCTGGGTCTTCGCCTTGCTCGCTGGCGTCACCCGCACCCGGATCTGGTTGCCCCAGGCGCCCGGGTTGGCGGCTTGAATATGCAGCACCGACTTGTCGGGCGTGGCATTGGTCGCCATTTTGGCGTCGCCCGGGGCGACACGCATGATATAGGCCCGGGAACCGCCGTTTTGAAAGAAGTGATCGACCGCATAGGCCAGGAAACGATAGGGACCGCAGGCATTCTCCGATAGATAGGAGCCGTACTGGCGCTGAAAATCGGCAAAACTGGTCACGAGTTGCGGCAATCCCGCCGTGGGGCCTTTCTGCGCCACGCCAAGGAATCCAGCGGTGCTGGTGCTTACATCCGCCAAGGCTGGCGATCCGCTGTCAAACTCCTCCACATACACGCCAGGAGATAGATATTCCGGCATACCCGCCCGGTTTCAAATCAATGAAACCAGTTCCCCCTTTCGTACACTTTTTGAACCGATTAACCGGCCTGAGGCCGGAGGGTTCCAAGGCCAAGGAATAGACAAGCCTCACCGGCAATATCAACCGGTGAGGCTTGCTGTCAAAAGTACCTACGATGTCAAAACCGCCATTCCGGTTTGATTCGTTGCTTCGTCACCGGCAGAAATTCACTGCCAGTCAAGAGAGGGATTCGGTTATGGATTTACACAGTTTGATTGTGCCCCCGTCCTCTAATGTGACCTTTTCGCTGATCACCTGCTGCCCGTACTTCAACTCGATTTGCCCTTCAAATCGCCGGACGCTGGGATGGCGAAAATAGACGACGACCTCGCCTCGCTGATCGGTTCTTGTCTCTACACAAGGCAGCAGCAAGGCGCCGGGACCATAACTGTGTGAAAAAGGCTGATAAAAGGTTATGGAGCGATTGTCCCGAAGGTACCCTTTCACCTGATTGTATTCCTCGCATCCATCTTCCTTGGACCGGAGCAAGTATATGTCCCCTGGAATGATCCGTCCCAACACATGCATGAGGCGATACTCGATTGTACCGCTTCGTTCTTCACCGTTTCCATTCGCAGGAACCAATCGGGCCCGCGCACCGTTTCCGGAAAGCACGGTGCCGCGAACACCAACATCAGGAATCGCTTGCCCTGCCACATCAACCACTCGGGCGCGAAGGAGGGTCGCCCCTGATGGAAAGGAGTAGTTCGGCGCTGGTTTTAACAGCAATGACACGACAGGATGTTTCGGATCAAGCGAGCCGACGGTAATTTGCGTCTGGCAATGGAGGTAATGCGTTGAACGGACCTCCAATTCATAGGAGCCGTCGGGAAGATTGGTAAAGACATATTGTCCGGCCGACTTAGCGATGGCGTTGACCGGATACCCCTGTAAAAGGACCTTGATATCTCCTTGAGCGGGCGGTTCGGCAGTGAAATCGTCGAGCAATTCGACGACCACCGAGACTGGCGCGCCCAGTCGCATTGTCAATGTTCGCATTTGTAACACCCCTACATCACCCTGGCGGTATCTCCCGATTGCGCCGTATCCAGATAGATCGGACCGACGGTATAGCTGACAGATGGTTTGAAGGTTACGTCGGCGAAACTCCACAGCTTGGCAATCTCTTCAAAGGACAGGGGATCAAGGGTGATATGCAATTCCTCCCCGTTTTCGGCCAGCGTGCCTGTCAATGCCGAAGATTTCAGCAGGGATTGCTGGTGCATCACCTGCATGGCTTTGCCGAGAATTGTCGCTTCGTCTATTGCCCGGTTCATGAGATCCACTGTCGAAAAAGCAGTCAACATAAAACGCAGATACACCTTCAACGGTTGCAACCGCATGCCGACTGACGGCATGTAGGACTCTCTGGCCTCCTTCACCTCGTACAGAAATAAGGCGAGTCGGAAGTCACCTTTCTCGTAGGGCGAACAAAAACCGATCATCTCTGGCTTGGGAATCGGATCAGGAGTCAGGTTTTCCCGTAACAGCTTCAGCAGTGTGTTGGCGGTGTCGGCGAAGACCGTATAGTTTCCGATAAGCGCCACCTCCTTCTCAATAGCCCAGATAGGTCAGGGGTTCGGCGACCATCAGTTTCCCCATCTTGTGCATTTCCTGCCTGGCAGCCTGGATGATCTCTTTCATCCCGATCGGTTCTCCCCGTTCCGCTGCCAAAAAGGCGGCGGCGATGACGATATTTTTGATGTTCCCCCCGGCGATGTCAAATTGACTGGCCAAGAACTCGAAATCCACATCCCGTCCAATCGGCGTCTCGGGGGTAAACATCGAACGCCAGATCCGTTCTCGCTGTTCGGCGTCTGGAAAAGGGAAATCAATGATATAGGTAAAGCGTCGCAAAAAGGCTTCATCAATGTGCTTGGATAGGTTCGTGGCCAGTATGGATATGCCATCATACTCTTCTGCCTTCTGAAGCAAAAAGGCGGACTGGATGTTGGCATAGCGGTCATGGGAATCCTTGACCTCAGAGCGTTTGCCAAACAAGGCGTCACACTCATCGAAAAAGAGGATCGCATTGCTTGCCCGGGCTTCCTGGTAGACCTGACGGAGGTTTTTCTCGGTCTCACCGATATACTTGCTGACGACCTGAGATAGGTCGATTTTGTACAGTTCCAACTGAAGTTCCCGGGCGATGATCTGGGCCGTCATCGTCTTGCCCGTGCCGGGAGGGCCGGCGAAGAGCATGCTCAACCCTTTGCCATAGGGGAGTTTCTTTTCGTACCCCCAACGTCCATAAACGATGTGGCGGTAACGCACATGATTGCAGGCGCTTTGCAGTTGAGCCTTCTGACTTTCCGGCAAGACCAGATCATCCCAACGGTATTTCCCTCGAATCGGCGTTGCCTTGTCAGCCAATCGATGCTCGCTGATCGCCAAACAAGCCTTGTACAGTTCCTTTTGTCCGATTAGGGGCGAATTGGCATCAGCGAGCACCTGGGCCGCTGTCAGCGCCTCACGGATCTGTCCAGGGGTGAAGCGAAACTTGCCAGCCAGGTCCCCCCAGAGGACCGGCGCATCAAATCGATTCCCGCTGGACACAGCCATTGCCTCCCAGATTTTCTCCCGTTCACCCAGGCTGGGCACATCCAGTTCCAGTTCGATCAGCGGCCTGTCCGCCTGGAGACCAGGCGCCTTACGAAAACGCTCACCCAGAAGAAACAATTGACCAGGGTATTCCGCTACCTGGGCCAGCAAATCCGCCAGACGCCCCTGGACGGCGCCCCCCTCTCTATCGGGACCTTCCATCTCCTCAAAGAAGACATCGAAATCACTTACGCAAAGAATCGCATCCCGCAGGACGGACTCACGGACGATACGTGTCATACAATCACTAAAAGATTCGGAGGGCTGGCGCAACAACCCTTTTCCCTGGGCGATCAGGAGCGGTTTTTTCAGGTAATCGGCTAGATGCCGAAGATGAAGCAATTTTCCCGACCCTGGCGGTCCCCAAAGATAGACGATGGTGTTTACTTTCGCCTTTTTTTCTGGTTCACCGTCCCCACACTTTTGGGCGAGACACCGAAGTCGCTCCTGAACCTCTTGCCCAGTCAATAAGGGCTCTGGTTCTGTCTCCGGCTGAAAAAGGCGAACCATCGATTCAATCGGCCGGTCCAAGCGATCACATCCCAAGAGAAAAGCGAAAATACGCTCATCCAGACGCAAGGCGTGTTTTACAATGCCCCCTGTTCCATTGCCTTCCATTTGCAGGATGCGACGCTGAAATAGCTTTGCCCCGGGCAGCAGCGCTGTCAGGAGGGAATGGCGACATCTCTCGGTAGAACAAAGGAATTGAAGCGCCAGATCCGCGGTGGGATGTTTGCAGTTGATATCATCGTGAAAATAGGCGTAGATCTTTTCAACAGCGGGGTTATATTCTACGGCCAGGCAAAGCAGGATCACTTGCTCTTCCATGACCGTTAGGTTATAGGCTTGGGTCAATCGATCCAGGGGAAGGTTGACGCCCTTCTCTCGACTGCGTTCTCGCCGAGACTGGATCCTTTTTCCCAAAAGTCGGATCTGCTCATTCAGCCAACGGACTTCCAGGTGCCCGTCATTCAGGCCACTGTTTTCTCCACAGTCCGAGGAGAAGACATTCATCCCGTTATGTTGAGCATCAAAGCGGGGATCATTCTGACCAAGCAATATTTCAACTTCTTCTTCCGAGATGACCAGTCCCTTAAACTGGTTCGAAACGCTGTTCATCTGCCTGGCTTGGCGAATGCGCAACAACCTGCGCATTCGCAGCTTTATCCGCTCCAGTTCTTCTTGGATATGAAACCATCCGTCCGGATAGGCTTGACCGGAGAGACTGGCATCACCAACAGTTGCATCTTCGATGGTCACATCGGGCTCGGTCAGAATTCGAACAGGCTGAATCGGGAACTCCGATACCGACAGGTCGACCACTTGCTGAGGCCCATCTCCATCTGCTGTATGGAAAGACTCTCCCTCCAGCAGCAACGAATACAACGTTGCCGCCGCTTCATGCGCCGGATCCATCTCCAATGCCATACGCGCGTACTTCCGCGCCCCTTGCAAATCATGAAGGCGGCTACAGCAGTGGGCCCACTGGCAATACAAATCGGCTGAGCAAAGCCCACCATCTAGGGCATACTGAAAAAAACGAATGCCATCGGCACAGTATCCCATTTGCTCCAAGAGCAATCCACTTTCAAAGGCCAGGTCTTGTGACTCGCCAATGTGAAAATAACCTGTCCACACCTGCTCGATTAACCGTCGCAGATCCTCTCGCTCTTGCGGAGAACTAGATGGCGCCAGCGAAGAAAGCCGCCGTAAGCACTGTTTGAAAAAACGCGCGTCGTAGTTGCTCAGACGAACATAGGCGAGGATATGGCGCAGTCCCATCGTGTCGATGTGTTTTTCAAAGTGCTTTTTTAGATTAAAAAAATCTTCTGGCCCAAACTGCTCCACGTACTGCGAAAACGCCTGCCGTGTCTTCACATAACGGGACGGCTCAGGCACGTTAAGGACCATTCCCACGTTCAGACTGTGATGAGCATGAGTGAGAAAGAAGGACAGGGCCCCCTGACGTTCAAAGTAGCGTACAAAGGCGTCATAGTTTACTGCCAAGGAAAAGCTGCCATGATTCGCTCGGTAAGGTGTAGTCGTTCCCTCCAGGTCTGACAACCGGTGATAGCCCTTATCGGCTGTGAGCAAGAGCAGTCCTTTTTCAGAAAAGGATTTTATCCGGTTTAGACACTCCAGCGCGATTGACGGTACAAGAACATGGGCATTACGTAACTGTTCCCGGTAGGTCGTGAGGAGTTCCAGTAGCGCCTGATCCTCATACGGGGGATCTTCGATAGGCTGATATTGATAGCTGATTCCCAGCTTTTCCAGTAACTCCGCAGTAGACAGTTTATCATAGTTCGGGGGGCCTGCTAAGCTGACTTGACAGGCGTAGAGCTGGCCCTCCTGTATACGAAATAAGTCCTGCGGAATGGTATCAAAAAAATAGTTGGCAATCACAACCGGGGGATACCGCAAGTTTCCTATGCCCAGTCGCCTGTCGGAAAACATTAGTGAAATTTCGGTGTCCTTTTCCGCATCAAAGACGGCGATATCGAGACATCCCTGCTGAATATACGGTGCAAACTGTGGGTGATTACGCCAGAATTCAACGGTTTGCTCACTGAAATCGCTCAAAATATAGCAAAACGCAGGAATATCAGGTATGTATTGGCGATATGAATCAAGATGCTTCAGGATGTGATAAGCCAGTCGCCCCGATCCTGCCCCGAGTTCCAGGATATAGATGGGTTCATCAGCACAATTGCACTCCCACTTTTGATCTTTCAAGTAAGCAAGTATGATCTCACCATAGGCTTTGGCGATAACGGGATTGCAGGTGATGTAGTGAGGGACCTCGCCTTCCTGCCAAGCCTTAATCCCTCGTTCCGCAAAATACTGTCTTTGCAGTTTCCAGAGAGATGATTGGGAAAAAGGCGTGGGCTCTTCTAGCAGAATAGATGAATGGTCTGATTTTTTCATCGAATCTTTCATCATCTCGCCCCTGGTACCATCGTCTCGCCACTGAAATCAGTTAGCGAGCATTTTTCCTATGGCAGCGCATCGGCTTTGGATAGTGGTCTATTTTTAATCTGATGATGTCATTGGTTTTTAATTAATGGTATTAAGTGTCTTGTTCGAACATTAATGGCTAGTATTCTATTTCCAATCAATAACTCCTCCTCGTGAATCAGAAAATTTGAACATTTGGCATATTTACGGTTAAAAATTCTCCAACCAAGTGACATCGTCATAACAGAATGGTCGTTAATCGCAGCCTCTTTGTCACAGCTATGATGGTCAATAAATAACACTTTACGGAGTAGACAATATCGAAGATCGCTTATAAAAGCAGGCGATTAACTAAAAATGGTCCAAACGCAAAAACCCCCACTACGAATAAAAAGTAGTGGGGGGTTCCCTCAAAACCACACAGAGTTCATTTGTAAAGCTGCAAGTTGAAGGTCAAGTCCTCGACCGATTCGTACCCGTCGACTGAA